>JAGAOP010000016.1 GCA_017623685.1 Spirochaetaceae bacterium | reverse complement strand
TACAAATGGTAGTCAGTTCTTTATTACTCATGTTGAAACACCTTGGCTAGATGGAAAACATACAGTATTTGGTAGAGTTTTAGCTGGTCAAGAAGTTGTTGATTCAGTAGAACAGGGTGACAAAATAGAAAAGGTAACAATTATTCGCCAAGGCACAGAGGCTGAAGCCTTTACTGCTAACCAAGAAGATTTTGATTCTCGATTAAAAGTTGCAACTGCTTTAGCAGAAGAAAAAAGAGCTGCTGAAATCGCAAAACAAAAGGCTGCATTGGAAGCAAGAAAAAACTTTGTTGAAAAAGTTTCTTCAGAAGGAATAAAAACAAAAGAAAACATCATTTTTATGACAACAAAAGAAGGTTCAGGTGAAAAATGTGGTGCCAAAAAATCTGTAGCTGTAAATTACACAGGTTACTTCCTTGATGGTAGAATTTTTGACACTTCAGAAGGAAGAGGCTTGTTGGGATTCCAAACAGGACGCCACGAAATGATTGAAGGTTTTGATTTAATGGTTCAAGATATGAAACTTGGCGAAAAACGAACTGCAATTCTTCCTGCTGATATGGCATATGGTGATGTTGGTGCAGGTGGCGGAATAATTCCTGGTGGTGCTACAATCGTATTTGATATCGAATTAGTAAATATCCGATAAATTTTTAGGGGTTTCTATGAAAAATATTAAAAAATCTGTTGCAGAGGTTTTTTGTTTTTTATTTACTTTTGTACAGCTTTTTTCCCAGAATTTAGAAACCCCTAATTCTTCAGTCCAATTAATACACGATTTTTCCGGTTCTTATACTTTAGTTGAGCGTTCAGATTGGTCTCAGTATGTAAACGGAAAATATATTGGATTAACTAGTAGAGAAGCCCATGGTTATCTAAATCCAGTTGAAAACTCAAATACAGCAGAAAGTTCAGTGCGCTACTCTGGTAGCTTTTTTGTTTTCCAACAAACAAAGCGAAACAATATAGAGTCTGCCCAAGGGTTAGACGAAATACAAAATGCTTCTTTTGTTGTAAATAAAGACAATAGTGTTTTATATGATACAGCTTGTTTTTATCCACAATTACGTAACTTTCCAGTTTTTCCACAAGATGAAGTTAAAAAAGGTAGCCGTTGGCAATCCATGGCAGAAAGGGTTGTTGACCCAAAAAATGACGGAAATTATACAGTTTTTCAAATTCCTGTTGAATATGAATTTCAAGGTGAAGAAATTTACCATGAAAAACCTGTATACAGAATAAAAGCAAAATTTGCAACTAGATTTAATCGTTACAATCCACCTAAAATCAGAGATGGTTCTATGACTCAAGCAACAGGAACTCATGATGTAAATATCCTTGTGGATAAAGAAACCTGTGCCGTTATAATGATTTTAGACAGAATGGATGAAACCTTTGGTTATTCAGACGGGACAACAATTCGCTACCGAGGAAATGTTTCTTTGTTTACAGAGATACCTGTTAAAGTTGAAAAGCAAGAACTTTATGAAAAAGCAATTTATATAGCTACAGGAGGAAAATCTGGAGGTTCTGATTCTTCGACAAAAGGAAACGATGGTTTTTCTGGAACTAATAGTTCCCCAGAAAAAGAATCAGGTTCAGATGGTTCTTATGGTGACTCTGGATTCGGCAAGGATAATGGTCAAGAAGATTTGATGAAAGATAAATTCTCAGATTCAACAGGGGCATTCCATGTGGAAGATACAGATCAGGGAATCAGACTTTCTGTTCGTAATCTTCAGTTTTATGCGGATAGTGACAAGTTACTTCCAGGCGAAGAAAGTCGTTTGGATGCTGTAGCTGAAGTTTTACGCTCTGTTACTAATGGTATGTTTTTGATTGAAGGTCATACTGCGGCGGTTGGTAGACCTGAAGGTGAAAAAAATCTTTCTGTAGAACGTGCTAAAACTGTAATTAATGAACTAGTTAAGCGAGGCTTTAGACCAGAACAGTTTATGTTTTTTGGTCACGGTGGAACAAAACCTATTGCTGATAACAATACCGAAGAAGGAAGAGCTGCAAATCGACGTGTTGAAATTACTATTTTGAACTAATTCTTTATTAATACATAAACTCTAAAAAAAAAGTAATTAAAATTGATTTAAAAAAGCATAAATAGGATTTTTTTTTATGTTTTAAACCACAATAATAGCATGAGAAAAAAAATTCTTTTATGCGTAATGTTATTATTGTGTAATTATTTATTTTCTGAAACTGATTATTATGCTACAGGATATTCTGGAATTGAATTATTTTTTCCAAGTAAAAATAACAAGTTTATTCCTGGAATAAAAACAAGGTTAGCTTTGCCTTTTCATTTTTTCTCGGAAATTAATAAAGACAACTGGAAAGAACTATCCATTTCATCTCAGTTATCTTGGGGTAGTCGTTTATTAATTACTGGTGGAAATATAAGCATTTCAGGTTCTTATTCTCTTTTGAATAATCCTCAGATTACTTTACCAGCAACAGTTTTTTCAGGGTTAAGTTTTTCTGAAGGCGGAATTAATGGTAACTTAAGTTCTTTTTCTTCTCCAAGTTCTACTTATGGATTAACATCTTCGATTTTACTAAACAAAGAAGGCAAAATTCCAGTACTATTACAACTGGGAATAAGAGAAGAAAATCCTTTTGCAGCCTCTTTTACAATACCTTTTACTGTTAAAACCATAAATTTTAGTTTAATTTCTTTAGGTGGCTTTTGTCATCTGGATTCTTCGATTCCGAGTACAGATGATTCATGGTTTGTAAAAGATATTCCCTACAAAGAAGAAATCAATTTTGGTTTTGTACAAGAAATTAGAATGAGTGTAAATAAAAAAAGGCTACAAATAATTTGTGGAGGTTTTACTTCGCCTTATAAAAATATGAATTTATGGTCGAAGGTAATTGGTTCATATTCTCTTGGAAATTTTTTGCTAAAAGGGGGATTTTATTGCGGAGAAAAGAATATGATAAGTGTTACAGGCAAACAACTTAATAAAAATTTACAATGGTATTTTAATCCTCAGTGGGTTTATTCATTAAAAAGAATAAAATATGGAAAAATAAAATTTGGCTCTATGTTCGCTGCAGAAAGAAATGTGGTTAAGGATATAAATCAGATATCTTATATGGAAGGTGAAGGTAAGGTAGGAATTGAATTTTATATTCCAGCTTTTACTTTTCGTATTACAGGTGGATATGAAGGGTTTTATTTAAGTAAAGGGTGGGAAGAATTTTTTGATAGTACAGAAGAAAGTTACAAAGGAAAAATTGAGTTTTCAATAAGAAAAATCCCCTATATATCCACAATAAATACAGATTTAACTTTGAATTATTATCCAAATAAGCATAAAACGGAAAGTAACTTTAATATTTCCATGAGTCCCTATAATTCCCAAAAAAAAGGATGGAAACAAATCGTTCCATCCTTATCTATTTCGACAGATTTAATTTTTTTAGAAGAAAAATACAAAAGTTGTAGGATTGAAACCAAGGCTTTATGGCAAATTAGAAAAGGGAATTTTACAATTCGTGGAAGCCTTGGGTTCAAATTGAAAAATAGCTAAATCGATTCTAAAGGTTTGGTTCAACGGTACAATTATCAAGATCATTACAGATTTTGTCTTTGTCCATATCTTTTCCAATAAAAACCATTTTAATCATTCGGTCGCCAACTTTTTCATCCCAATTTTTAGCGAAATCAGGGTCATGCTTTTTAGCCTTTTCAATTTGGTACTTTGGTGCTGTTGCCATCCAGTCTCCTGAATATCCAGCGGTGATTTGTTGACCTGCTTGTTCTAAAACATAGGCACCTTCGTTATCGTCGCTAAACCAAACAATTCCTTTTGAACGAATTATTGTACTAGGCCATTGAGATGCAAAACTATCTAATTTCATGCGATCAAAGGGACGTCGGCGATAATAAACAAAGGTGGAAATACCAAATTCATCTGTATGGCTGTGTCCTTCATCATGATGGTGACCACAACAACAATGTCCATGTTCATGGTCACAGTTTGAATGAACATGGTGTTCATGGAACTCATGTTCATCATGGTGATGATTATCCTTGTGGTCCTCTTCTTCAAAAGCATTAAGAACATCCACCCAACCAGCAGTTTCAAATATTTTTTCAAAATCAAAGGAATTAGTTCCTAAGACTTCTTTTAAGTCCACTGTGCCACGTTGAGTTTCTATCATTTTAGCTTTAGGTTGTAAGATACGAACAACTTTTTTTACTTGTTCAAGCTCTTCTGGTTTAACAAGGTCTGTTTTATTAATAAGAATAACATTACAGAATTCAATTTGTTGTACCAATAAAGCTTCAATATCATGTTCTCCGATATTTTTGTTAAGTAAGGAATTTCCTCCGCAGAATTCAGTTACTAAACGTGCAGCATCAACAACTGCCACAATTGTGTCTAGTTGTGCAACTTTTGGAATACTCCGGTCACCTGTGTCTCCAGATAAAGCGGAAATTGTTTGAGCAATGGAAACAGGTTCGCAAATTCCACTTGCTTCTATTAGAATATAGTCATATTTGTTCTGCTCTGTAAGAGAAATAATTTGATTCATCAAATCTGTTTTTAATGAACAACATATACATCCGTTTTGCAAAGGGATAACGCTGTCGGAATCTTCTTCTACAATTCCGCCCCCACTTGCAATAAGTTCAGCATCGATATTTACTTCGCCAATATCGTTTACAATAACAGCAACCTTATAACCTTTTTGGTTATTCAAAATATAGTTTAATAAAGTTGTTTTTCCAGCACCAAGATAGCCAGTAAGTAATGTAACAGGTACAAGTTTCTTTTTCATAACAATTTATTATAATATTTTTTTAAAATAGTGTACAGATAGAATAATTTTATGATTTTAAGTAATTCAAGTGAATTAAAAATGGCGTAATGTGATTGCTTCAACAGGACAAATTTCGTGGCAACAATAGCAACGGAGACACTTATTTCGTTGAATTTGGATGTGGCTTTTATTTCCTTCTTTATTTTTTGCAAAACTTAAAATCTGAGGAGGGCAAATTTCTATACATTTACCACATTTTATACATTTTTTTTTGCTAAAATGTGGATTTTTTTCAAAAATGAGTTTTGCAAAATAGTCCACAAAGGGGGGAAGCATTTTTCCAAGCGTTAATGCGGCAGTATTTTGGTGTACTGCTATAAAATTTGGGCAGAAAATGTCTTGAAAAGAACAACCTACCAACTGAATTTCATTTTCATTTGAAAGCCAGTAGTTTCTTTCTAATGCATCTCTTAGATTTGGAATTTCGGTGGGTGTATATCCTGCTGCTTTTGAACAAATACAATCTAATGCCAAAATATTTGTAGATGAAGCTAAAAAATTCATGTTGATGGGATTGCCGTTTCCTGGACCTCCTGGGCCGTCCATGGCAACAATTGCATCCATAATTGCATATTCAGCTTTTGCAGCTATGTTTAAATCTGTCAAATATGTTGCAAAGTCTTGTTTATTTGGGAATCTATAATGCATCTGAGCTTTTTTTAATCCGATGACTAAACCGAATAAGTTTTTCATAGCACCAGTGTAGCTCATTAATTGATGGCTTTTAAGTTTTGCAACAGAAACTAATATATCCACTTCTGCAAAAATTGATGCAAATTGGAAATTGTGAGTTAATTTGGTATTTGTAGCAGTAACATCTATTTCAGAAGTAAAATCAACCCATTTTCCGCCATTTTTGACTACTTGTTCGTACATTCCAGTAGTTTTTGCAGCAAAAGAAGAAGTTGCAGTTGCAGGAGATTCTCCAACAAACACTTGGGATGCTCCTAATTCTAAAAAACATTTTACTGTAGCACCGACAACTACGGGATGAGTACAAATTGCTGCTTCTGGTTTTTTAGGTGAAAGAATATTGGGTTTTATTAAAATTTTTTTTCCTTGTACAGAAGGTGGTGGCGCTAGTTCTAATAATTTTTTAATTGAATTATAAACTTTTACTTCGTCATATGAAAAACATTTTTCTAAAGCAACGATTTTTTCCATGGAATATCCTAAAACCAATAAAAAAGAGAGCTACAAATGCAGCCCTCTTTTTTTTATTGATTAAGTAAATTACTTTTCTGCAATAAGAAGTGTTTTTGAATCAAGTTTCAATCCAGAAGTTTTAACAGTTGAATCTCTGAGTTTTAAAATTGCAACTTCGATAACATCGGATTTAGCTTGCAACTGTATAATCATTGAAAAGAAATCTTGAAGATCATCTTTAACTGATTCAAGATTTTCAGCATCTGATGTTGCACTGAACCAAATAGACATTCCAAGTTCTTTTGCATAATCACTAACGGCTTTTAGGTCTTCTACAGAAATTTTGTTTAAGTCTACACCGTCCACAACCATGCAAGATGCTATAATACCACCCTGAGCAAGAGCTTTAACAGTATTGATTACTTGTGGTAAAGAAACATTATCTTGATTAAAATTCAAAATAATACGCTTGTGAACAAGGTCGTTTACTTGTTCTGCAACATTGTTTAAGTTCTTCTTTTTAGCAATCTCTGAAAAAATATCCTGATACCAGGAAATAATATTGGGTGAAAGCTGATCAAAAGAAACATGTATAACTTGCTTGTCCTGCAACAATGTATCTGCTCCGAATTGAACTAAAACAGATGTTTTACCAAGACCTTTTTTTGCAACTAACAATCCCAATTCTCCAGCTTGCAAACCTCCGTTTGTTACTTTATCAAAGTAACGAATTGGACTGCGCTCAAAAAGTTCATCTCTAATCATGGTTCCTCCTTATTTGCTCTGCTCTTTCTTGCGTTTTTCCTCGTATTCTTTAACGAGTGTATCCGCAATACTGTTAGGCACTTTACCATATTTTAGGAATTCCATTGTGAATTCCGCTTTTCCCTGTGTGAGAGAGCGAAGAATGGTTGAAAATCCAAACATTTCGCTAAGAGGAACTTCTGCTTCTACACGAGAGAAATTTCCATCTTCTGTAGAAGAAACAATGATACCACGACGTTGATTGATAACAGCAAAAATATTTCCCTGAAATTCTGTAGGACCTTCAATAGAAACCTTCATAATTGGTTCAAGGATAACAGGCTTTGCTTTTGAATATGCTTCACGGAATGCACCTTGAGCTGCAACTTGGAAAGCAATATCAGAAGAGTCAACAGGGTGATATTGACCATCATTAATTGTACATTTAACACCTACAATTGGGAATCCAATAAGTGAACCTTTAGCCATTGAAGCACGGAAGCCTTTGTCGCAGGAAGGAATGTATTCGTTAGGAATAACACCACCTTTAATAGAATCTACGAATTCGTAATCTTTGTCTTCTATTGGTTCCATGAAACCTGCAACACGACCATACTGACCAGAACCACCAGTTTGTTTTTTATGGGTGTAGTTAAAATCAGCACGCTGAGTGATGGATTCACGATAAGCAACCTGTGGCATACCTGTTTCAACTTCGCACTTATATTCACGGCGCATACGTTCAATGTATACATCCAAGTGCAACTCACCCATACCCTTAATAATTGTCTGATTTGATTCAGGATCAACATATGTTTGGAATGTTGGGTCTTCTTTTGTAAAACGGTTTAGAGCTTTTGCCATTTGGTCAGCTGATTTTTTGTCTTTAGGTGTAATTGCCAAAGAAATAACTGGTTCTGGAACGAACATACTAGTCATAGCATAGTTCAAACCACCAGCACAGAATGTATCACCAGAAGCACAGTCAATACCGAATAATGCTACGATATCCCCTGGTACACCTTCGTTAATATCTTCCATTGTAGCTGAATTCATTCGTACAAGGCGTCCAACTTTGAACTTTTTTCGTGAACGAGTGTTATAAAGTTCTTCACCTTTTTTCAAAACACCTTGATAAACGCGAACGTATGTTAACTGACCATATTGTCCATCTTCCAACTTGAATCCTAATGCTACACAAGGCTTGTCTGGATCACAACCAAGTTCAACTTGTTCTTCGTTTTTGTCCAAGTCTAAAGCAAAGTTTTTAACTTCTGATGGATCTGGTAGGTAACTTACAACACCATCTAGCAATGGTTGAATACCTTTGTTTTTGTATGCGGAACCACAGAAAACAGGAACAAACTGCTCTGACAAAGTTCCTTTGCGAACAGCGTCACGGATCATGTCTTCGGTAACAGACTCTTCTAGCATGGCTTCCATCAATTCATCACTGAACATTGAAGCTGCATCAAGAAGTTCTTCCCGGTATTTATTTGCTTCGTCTACCAAGTGAGCAGGAATTTCTGCTATACGAATTTCTGTTCCACTGTCACCTTCAAAGTACATTGCTTTCATGGTAACCAAGTCTACAACACCTTCAAGTTTGTCTTCTAACCCGATAGGAATTTGCATCATGTATGCATTAAGTCCTAGTTTTTCCCTTAACTGCATTCTTACTTTAAAGGGATTTGCTCCTGTGCGGTCACATTTGTTTACAAAAGCAATGCGGGGTACATGATAGCGCTTTAACTGACGGTCAACAGTAATAGATTGTGACTGAACTCCACCAACTGAACATAGAACTAGAATAGCGCCGTCTAGAACACGAAGGGATCGTTCAACTTCTACAGTGAAGTCAACGTGACCGGGGGTATCGATTACGTTAACAGTGTAATCTTTCCATTGAACTTGTGTAGATGCAGACTGGATAGTAATACCACGTTCTCGTTCCAGCTCCATATTATCCATAACAGCACCAACACCGTCTTTACCACGAACTTCATGAATAGCATGAATCTTGTCGCAGTAGAACAAGATTCGCTCTGATAGAGTAGTTTTTCCAGAGTCGATGTGTGCGCTGATACCGATATTCCTCATTTTGGAAATATCTAAACTCATTTTGTATCTACCTCTCAAAAATAGTTTGCAAAAAAAAGAAACTGATGTTAGAATAGTTTAACGAAAAAATACAATAGTATCAAGTAGTAACCTTTTTTTACTTTATTGTAATGTTGCTAATTTTAAATTTAGCAAAGATATATAGAAAATTTAATTTTTTGCTGGAAAAGTCAAAGAAATTATTTTATAATTTATCCATGAAGAATTTTGAAGAAATAGTTGAGTATTTTGATGAATTGTTTTCTGAAAATCCTGGACAGCGAGATTTTTTTCTTAAACTAATTGAAGAAAATTCTGCTCCTTCAAAATTGTTGAGTGTTGGATGTGGAACCGGTACCTTTGAACATGTGATTTCAAAAAAAGGTTGTGATGTTACAGGAATAGATTATGTCCCAGAGCTTTTAGAATCTGCCAGTTTGCGAAGAAGAATTCCTGGGGTTTCCATTCGATTTTTTCACATGACAACAGTTGAAATGCGACGGTTTCTGAAAAATGGATTTTATACTATTATTTCATGTTTAAACAATAGGATTGCTTCGATAAACGACGAAATTCTTTTGAAAAAATTTTTTTTTGATTGCAAGCATCTATTGGCAGATAAGGGTAGTTTGATATTACATTTGCCTAATTATTTATTTTTTAAAAGAGAACCTGTCGTTTATCTTCCTGTGGCAGAAAGTATCCGAGCAAAAATGCTTTCAAAAATTATTACTTCAAATACAGGAGAAAAAAAACTTTTTCAGTTAGTTGAAACTGGCAATGGAAGACGTATATCTGTTGTAGAAGATGAACCTATTTTTCCGATTACAATGTATGATATTAATGACTTGGCAAAGGAAGCTGGTTTTACCAAAATAACATACTATAGTGATTTTAATGGTTCAGAGTTTATTCCGGAATCAAGTGAATGGTTGGTTTGCAGATTAATTTAGTCTCCAACGGCCTTCTATTCTAGAAAATCTACTGGCAGGTAATTCAATAATTCTTCCATCTTCACCATTAATTTTAACGGTGTTATTTATTGGATTCACTTCTGTAACCTTAAAATTTGTTCCGTCGTAATAAATACGCAGCCCTTCGTTGGGAAGATTTTTTCGTGCTTCCACATACCAGTCATATTCGTAGGAAAGACAACATAAAAGACGTCCGCACTGACCAGAAATTTTCATGGAATTTAATGAAAGGTTTTGTTCTTTTGCCATACGAATTGAAACTGGTCTTAATTTATCAGAAACTGCATGGCAACAATGGGGTCTGCCACATATTCCTAGGCCACCAGTTATTCGAGATTCATCTCGTACTCCAATTTGGCGTAATTCAATTCGCATTTTAAAAACGGAAACTAAATCCTTTACCAAATCCCTAAAGTCGATTCGTTTATCTGCACTGAAAAAAAACAAGGCTTTTTGTTCTTCTAACAAATAATGGGTAGCGATTAATTTCATATCTAAACGGTGAAGTTGAACTTTTTCTTGAAAAATCTTAAAAGCGTGAGCTTCTTTTTCTTTTAGATCTTTTATTTTTTCTAAATCTCCAGGAGCTATTTTTCTTTCAATCGTAATAATGTCACTTGGTTTAATTCCAATAGGATGTTCAGATTTTCCCATTACCAAAGCATAGTCTTTTCCATATCGAGTAGGAATAATAACCCTGTCCCCAGGGGAAACCTCCATATTGTCTGGGACTGTAGCATAAATTCCTTCGCAAGAATATTCCAACTTTAAGCGATACAATCTGTCTGGAAAAACAAAATTTTCAGGGCAATTATCATCGATTTCCTGTTCTTCGTTATCTTCCAATACATAAAGATCATCAGAAGCCATATTATCTATATCATTTTCAAAAAACTCACTCATAGATACTCCTAGGTAATTAAGTCTATCAAAATTCCATTAATTTCATCAATTCTGGAAAGCATTTCTAAAGATTCAAGATGAGTCGAAATAATATCCGAAGCAAGACGATCTAATTTTTCATCAATTACTTGAATCAAGTAAAATTTTTCAGTCTTAAATCTTCTGTTTGGGCGACGACGTTTATTTACTTCAACCTCATAATTTGAATGAACAATGAACTTCATAAGGTTGCCAATAGATTTTCGATAAGCGGAAAAAGCTTCTAGGCTAAAATCTGCCTTTAGTACGTCGGAAGCAATATCGGCTTGGTCTTTTAGATAAACAAAAGCTTCTTCAAAATCCATTGAAGCAATTTCTACAGGAAGACCAGAACTTAGCATATCGGTTTCTGCTTTTTTCTGGTCCATAATACTTGAAAAAACAGATTTTTTTGCTTTAGTATTTTCGGTTTTTTCGTTTTTTTTATTAAGGCCAGAGGCATTTGCAGCAGGAAAATGAAAAGTTGAGTGTAATGGGTCGATTTGTGCCATTATAGAATAGCTCCGCTAGAAAATGGGGATTGCAAACGAATTGCAGTTAAATCGTTCCATTTTTGCAGAGCTTCATCGTAGGCATTTTTGTCTGCTAAAGCAATACAGTGACCGTGGAAAATAACATTATCTGCAATTTCTAGTTTTTGTGTTGCAATATCGCCAATAACGGCAGCAGAAGAAAATAGTTGTACTCCATCTGGTGCAGTTATATTGCCATGCACAATTCCTCCGATAATTGCAGATTTAGCTAAAATATTTCCCTTGATTCGTGCTTTTTCTCCAACGATAATTTTTCCTGTGGTTTCTAAATTCCCGTCAATGTCGCCGTCGATTCTAGTAAACCCAGAAATTTTTATATCGCCAGAAACAGCTGAACCTGTTCCAATAAAACTATTTATAGCAATGTCGTCATTATGAAAAGACATATTCTCTCCTACAAATTCGAAGATAAAAATGGATTTGATAAAACTAAGGTTCAATCGCTTATTTCAGTTTTATGTTAATATAATTTGCAGGGTCTACAACTTCGGATCCAATGTGAACTTCATAGTGAAGGTGAGGCCCTGTTGTTATACCAGTGTTTCCGATAGTACCTATTATATCTCCCTGCTCAACAAATTGTCCTTTTTTTACTCTAAAACTATTCAAATGGGCATATCTAGTGTAAATGCCGTGCTTGTGTTTTATAATTATATAATTACCAAATCCACTGTCAAAGGCTGCGGTAACAACTTGTCCGTTAGCTGTGGCAACAATAGGATCTCCTTTTCGCCAAGTGGAAAAGTCCAAACCTTTGTGGATATACCATTGACCTGTTATAGGATGTTCATTTTGACCAAATTTCATGGAAACGTGACCAATTCCGTTTCTTATAGGCCAAATATTAGGAATATCGGAAAAAAGAGTTCCTTGAGATTCCAACATCTTTCCGATTTGTTCGATAGGTTGAATTGAACCCTCTAGCAAAGCTGTAAGTTGCTGAATGCTTGAAATTTCTTGAGTTGAGCCAGATGCTAAGTCATTTGTACTAAATAATGAAGAAAGGTCGCTACTTTGAATAGAAGCTTTTGAAATAGCAGTTGGTTGATTTATACCTAATAGAGATAAAGATTGAGATAGAGTATCTTTAAATCTTTTTGCTGTTTGCAATAAGTTTGCGTTTTGTTCACGTAGTTCATCTAAACTTGCTAGAGTTTTTCGATTTTCATTTTGAAGACGAGCTATTTCGCTAGAAGTACCAATAGCTTGTTTGTTGAAATAGAAGAAAGTGGAAGCAACTCCCACAATTAAAATTACACCAAAAATTAGAGCAAATATGTTTGTTTGAAAAGTAAGAGGTTTTGATTGGGAATGAGGCACAACCATTATGGTTAATTTTCTATCGAAAACTTTAAATACAGAAGAAAAAAAATGACCTATAAATTTAAAACACCGTGTAAAAAAACGTGTTATTGAAAATGCGGCGTTTTTCTCTATTTTTTTATACTGTCTTGTTCGAGCCAAAATAAAATCTCCAGCATAAATGCCATTTTGCTAGTTAATTATACATAGTTTCAAAGAGTCTGTCAAATAAATGGTAGTATTTTCTTTGTGTAAAGTATAAAACTAGCCTTGTTTTTTGAAACAACGGTTATATTTTCGGCAATAAAAAGGGAATTCTTGAATTTTCAACTAAGAGGAATGTCATGAAGATATATTACTTTAAAAAACTATAATTTGCTTTCACAATATTTAATTCTTACAATTTTTTCCTTGCAGAACAGGAAAGTACGGAGTATAATTAAAAAAATATCCATGAAACAAGACGGGGGTCTATTATGGCTAATAACTTAAATGCAGGGTTTTCAAAAGAACTTGATGCATTTATTGATGAATGGAAAGAAAAGCCAGGCAATCTTATTATGATTCTACATAAGGTTCAAGAGGAGCAGGGTTATATTTCCAAAGAAGCGGCACAGGCTGTGGCAGAACGAACATGTTCGCCACTTGCACGTGTATATGGTGTAATGACATTCTATCATTTCTTTAAAACTCAGAAACCAGGAAAGAACAAAATCAGTGTATGCTTGGGTACAGCCTGCTATTTGAAAGGTGGCCAGGATTTAATAGACGAAGCTCGTTCAATTCTGGGTTTAAGTTCAGAAGATATTTCTACTGCAGATGGGCTTTTTTCTGTAGAGCCAGTTCGTTGCATTGGTTGCTGTGGCCTTGCTCCGGTTCTTTCAGTAAACGGGGATGTTTACGGCAAACTGACAAAGGATCAGGTTGCTGGTATTCTGGACAAATACAGGAACGCATAGGCTAATGCGACTTTAAGTTTCATGTGAAATAAATGTTTGTGTTGAAATACACTTAGAACATTTAGAAATCTTACCACATGAAATAAACACTTAGGAGTTGTTTGGATGGAAAAGATGACTTTAGAAGATTTGCACAAGGTGCGAAATCAAATGAAGCCGGAACTTATGAAAAGAGAACCGGAAGGAAAAAAACTTCAAGTTATAGTTGGAATGGATACTTGCGGAATTGAAGCAGGAGCAAAAGCTGTTCTAGATGCTTTTGTTAATGAAGTTGACTCAAAAGGTCTTGGTGGTGAAGTTACAGTAAGACAAGTTGGATGTATGGGTAAATGTGGTGACGAACCAACTGTAGAAGTTTTGGTGCAGGGAATGCCTACCGTAATTTACGGAAAAGTAACCCCCGCTGTGGTAAAAGATATTGTGCAGTTGCACCTTATCGATAAAAAAGTGCTGAACAATCTTGTCGTTGAGCAAAAATAAGCGATACAGGAGAAATTTTATGGCATATACACACTATATTCTTGTATGTGGTGGAACAGGCTGCGAGTCCAGTAGCTCCGACGAGATTTACAAAAACCTTTTGGAAGCAGCAAAAAAGCATGGTGTTGCAGATAAAGTACAGATTGTAAAAACAGGATGTTTTGGTTTCTGTGAAAAAGGGCCAATCGTAAAAGTTCTGCCAGATGATTCTTTTTACGTTGAAGTGAAACCTGAAGATGCAGAAGAAATTATTTCTGAACAAGTTGTAAAAGGTCTCGAGGTAACACGTCTTCTCTATAATAAAGAAAAGAAAAGTAGAGAAGAAGTTGAAGAAATTCAGTTTTATCAAAAGCAAATGCGAATTGTACTTCGCAACTGTGGTATCATCAACCCAGAAGATATTAATGAATACATAGCTCGTGATGGTTATTTAGCCTTGGAAAAAGCTTTGTTTGAACTTACACCTCAGCAGATTGTTGATGAAATTAAGAAATCTGGTTTGCGTGGCCGTGGTGGAGCTGGATTCCCTACAGGTTTCAAGTGGGAAGCCGGTATGAAGGCACCAGGGGATGTGAAATACGTTGTTTGTAATGCCGATGAAGGCGACCCAGGTGCTTATATGGATCGCTCTACAATCGAAGGTGACCCACATTCAATTATCGAAGCCATGACAATTTGTGGTAAAGCTATTGGTGCAAATAAGGGTTTTGTATACATCCGAGCTGAATATCCTCTGGCAATTGACCGTTTGCAAATTGCTATGGATCAAGCCCATGAAGCAGGGCTTTTGGGTAAGGATATCTTAGGCTCAGGTTTTGACTTTGATATTGAAATTCGTCTTGGTGCAGGTGCCTTTGTTTGTGGTGAAGAAACTGCTTTGTTGCGTTCAATCGAAGGTCAACGAGGAATGCCAACTCCTAAACCTCCATTTCCAGCTCAGTGTGGACTTTGGGGAAAACCAACTGTTATTAATAATGTAGAAACTTGGGCAAATATCCCTGTAATTTTGACAAAGGGTGCTGAATGGTTTGCAAGTATTGGTACAGATGACTCCAAGGGAACAAAGGTTTTCGCTCTTACAGGTAATGTAAATAACTCTGGATTGGTAGAAGTTCCAATGGGAACAACTCTACGAGAAATCATCTTTGAAATTGGTGGTGGCATCAAAGGTGGCAAAAAATTTAAAGGTGTTCAGACTGGTGGACCTTCTGGTGGTATTATTACAGAAGAAAACTTGGATACACCAATTGACTTTGCAGCACTTACACGCCTTGGTTCAATGATGGGCTCTGGTGGTATGATTGTAATGGACGAAGACGACTGTGTTGTCGACGTTGCAAAATTCTACATGGAATTCTGTGTAGACGAATCCTGTGGAAAATGTTCTCCATGTCGTATTGGAACACGCCAAATGTATTCGATATTGGATAAAATTTCTTCTGGAAATGGAGAAATGGATGACTTGCAGAAACTTAAAGATATTGGTCAAGCAATGAAATCTTGTTCACTATGTGCTTTAGGTCAATCTGCACCTAACCCAACTCTTTCTACTCTCAAGAAATTTGAACAAGAATATATTGACCATATTCAGAACAAACATTGTGCTTCTGGAAAGTGTAAAAAACTTCTTCAATTCATTATTGATGAAGACAAATGTATTGGTTGTGGTATTTGTCTTAAAAACTGTCCAGCTAATGCTATTATCAATAATCCCAAGAACGAAGTTAAAGAAGGCAAAAAGCTTGCATGGAAGACCATTGATCAAAGCAAGTGCGTAAAATGTGGCGATTGTATGACTAACTGTAAGTTCAATGCTATTGAGAAGAGATAAGAGGAGTTGTTTTTATGGTTAATTTGACGATAAACGGAAAGGCGGTTCAGGTTCCAGAAGGAACAACAATTCTTGAAGCCGCAAAGAAAATTGATATACGGATTCCAACCCTATGTCACAACCCAGATTTGCCAGCCTGGGCATCTTGTGGTATTTGTATTGTACGTTTAGCTGGTACACCAAAAATGCTCCGTGCTTGTTGTACAGCTGTAACAGAAGGAATGAACCTTATTACCCATGATCCTGAAATTGTTCAGGCTAGACGTACCGTGTTAGAATTGATTCTTTCTAATCACCCAGATGATTGTTTGCGTTGTGCCAGAAATGGCAACTGTGAACTTCAATCCTTAGCCGCTGAATTTGGATTGAGAACTGTTCGTTTTAAGAAAATTCTTAAAGGACAACCTATTGATGATTCTAACGATGCTATCGTTCTTGACAGAGATAAGTGTATCAACTGTGGACGATGTGTTGAAGCTTGTCAAATTATGCAAAATGTTTGGGCTTTGGAATATAGCGGCCGTGGCGACAAAACAATGATTGGACCAGTTGCTGGTGTAAAACTTGCAGATAGCCCTTGTGTTCGTTGTGGTCAGTGTGCAGTACACTGTCCTACCGGTGCAATTTCTTCTAGCCATTCAAATCGCAAACTTTGGGATAGACTTGGTGACCCTGAAATTATAACTGCTGTTCAAATTGCACCAGCTGTACGTGTTGCAATTGGTGAAGAATTCGGTATGAAACCAGGAGAGCTTTCTACAAAGAAAATTTACACAGCTCTTAGAAGAATTGGGTTTAACTACGTATTTGATACCAACTTTTCTGCTGACCTTACCATTATGGAAGAAGGAACAGAGTTCGTTCAGCGTTTAACAACAGGAGGCACTCTACCCCTATTTACAAGTTGTTGTCCAGGTTGGGTAGACTATGTAGAAAAGAATTATCATGACATGTTGCCTAATTTGTCTACGGCAAAGAGCCCTCAGCAGATGATGGGTGCAGTAATAAAGACATACTGGGCTGAACAAATGAAAATAGATCCTGCAAAAATTTGTTCGGTTTCAATTATGCCTTGTACTGCAAAAAAATATGAAGCACGTCGTGATGATAACATGAATTCTTCTGGCTATGCTGATGTGGATATTTCTTTGACAACAAGGGAATTTGCAAAATTAATTCGGCAAGCTGGTATTGACTTTGCAGACTTAGAAGAAACAGAAGCAGATAACCCACTAGGAGCATATACTGGAGCAGGAACAATTTTTGGTGCTACAGGTGGTGTTATGGAAGCCGCTGTTCGTACTGCTTACAATCTTGTTACAAAAGAAGAATTAGGTGATATTGACCTTAAGCCTGTTCGTGGTCTTGAAAACGTAAAGACAGCAGAACTTGATATTAAGGGTACAAAAGTACGTATTGCTGTTGTTCATCAATTAGGAAATGTAGCTAAAGTAATAGAAGAAGTACGCAAAGCTATTGCTGAAGGAAAAGAGCCTCCATATCACTTTATCGAAGTTATGGCTTGTCGAGGTGGATGTGTTAGTGGTGGAGGACAACCTTATGGTTCTAATGATGAAATTCGTGCAGCTCGTGCAGCCGGTCTATACAAAGACGATAAGGATAGCGAAATTCGTGTTTCTCATAAAAACCCAGATGTTATCAAGTTGTATGATGATTTCTTGTTGAAACCCTGTGGTGAAAAGTCACATCACTTGCTACATACAACTTATACAAAAAGACCTTTGTATAAGTAATTTTTGCTAACCTAAAAACCTAAAGCAATCGGGACAAAAGTTCCGGTTGCTTTTTTTGTGTACTTAGCCTGTGATAAAGCAAAGAAGAATATTTTTACAACAAATCCTTGCTTTGTGGGTGAGAGGTAAAACTTAAAAAAAACCCTTAAAATTGAACTTTACATTCAAAATTAAGGGTTTTATTAAAATATGTTGAATTTTACTGAACAGTTATTCTTGCTGTTTCTTTATCTTCTACATAAAGAACAAGTGTTGTACCTGCAGGAACAGCGTAGGGAATAGTTACACGGCCACCAGGATGGCTAAATTGAACTAGATTATAATGCTCTCCATCTGAAAATGCCTCTACTCTTATAGATAATGCGTAGGGATAAGAAGGCAGATTAGTTGCAAAAATTCCATAAGTATTTCCGTTTACAGGCAAAGAAGGGAAAATAAAAGAAGCTGAAACTTTGCTGTAGTTTGTCACAAATTCGTCGGTTTGCTGCTGAGAAACAACAATTCCAGTTTTTTCTGTGCTATCTGCAACTTCAGGTGAATATTCAGCAGTAAAATCAAATGCAATTTTGCTTCTGGACATTTGAGTTAAAACGTCGTTTACTGACATTCCCACTAACATAGGAACACGAGTTTTTTCAAAAGTAGGTCCACGGCTTACCACAAGGGAAAGTGTTATTGGGTCAGAAATTTTTGTACCAGCAGGAGGATCTTGTTCTAGAATTGTTCCTGCTGCAGAAGAATCAGCTTTGTACATTGGTTCATCTAAGATGATGAGTGGTTTTGTAGAACCAGAAAAAAGAGTTTGAAGATTCATTCTTAACTCATCAAGTTGCATACCTACATAGTTTTCAACTTGACCAATAACAACACCACGGCTTACCACAAGTTCTATGTAGCGACTTGCTTTTGTAATTGTACCTCCAGGTGGGTTTTGCTCAAGAATAATTCCCTCGTCTCCAACTTTATTGGAATATCTTAGTTGAATTTTTGGAAATAATTCCTTAACTTGCATTTCTAAGATGCCTTCTTCTAAGGATTTTCCGACTACATTTGGAACAAGAACCTCTTCAGCTCCCTTTACTGTAACGAAAAAAACAGCAACACAAACAGCTACCATAATCACAAGAGCTGCTAAAAAAGTAAGCCCTAATGCTTTTCCGCTAGAATCAAGAGATTGCATTCCAGAATTAAATCCAACTTTGAGCTTTGAAAAAAAATCTTTTACCTTTTTCATAAGATTAGTCCTGTTTACCTAAAATTGTACCCAAAAAGTTTCGGGAACCATTAATAAATTCTTTCCAGTTGACGGCTTTTTTTGTTTGCCACTGAAGGCGTTGTATACAAATTATTCCATTCCCTGTTTGAACCATAATTCCAAATTGTTTATCAGTTCCAATCACACTTCCTGCAATATTTTCTGTATGACATTGGTTTGGATAAAGACATGTTTCTAGTATTTTAAGTATATTTCCATTTGCTTCTGTAAAGGTTCCGGGCCAAGGAGAAAATGCACGAACCCTAGCGTCAATTTCTTTTGCAGAAAGTTGCCAGTTTATACAGCCATCTTCCTTACAAAGAGAAGTACAAGTTGTTGCTAAAGACCCGTCCTGAGGTTTTCCCTGTGGAAGTTCTCCTTTTGTTGAAGCCTCTGTTACAATTTTTAAGAGAAGTTCCGCCCCAAGTTCAGCTGCCTTTTTCAATAAAAAGGAAGTTGTTTCTGTCCCTGAAAGATCTATGATACATTGCTCTAAAATATCTCCAGCGTCCATTTCTTGTGCAATTTTTTGAATCGTTACACCAGTTTTTTCGTCTAGGTTTAAAATAGCTGCCGGTACAGGTGCGCAACCACGATATTTTGGTAGCAAGGAAGGATGTAAATTGATTCCTCCAAGAGGAAATAATTCCATAAATTTAGGACCAAAAAAGTGTCCATAAGCAAAGCAAACCAGTAAATCAGGATTTAAAGAGGCTATTTGGTTACGAGCCTGGGCATCTAACTTTTCTGGAGTAAGAACAGGAATTTGCAAATTAAATTTTTGCTGAATTTCTGAAGCTGTCTGAGCAACAGGTGTGGGAATAAGTTCTTTACTTCGTTTTTGAGCCGAAGCTGGATTTGTTAAAATTCCAACAATACGAAACGAAGCCCCCTTTGCCTGAGCTTCTGCAAGTTTAAGTAAAGGAATTGCAGCTACATCTGGACTTCCTGCATAAACAATATTAAGCATTACGTCTCCGTTTTTTTGCTAATTTGGCGGCTTTTTCTAATTCCTTTTCTTTTCGTCTAGTAGCTTTTATCTGAAAAGATTCAATAGTTTTTTGCTTAAAATCTAGATCACCACGGTCGATGTAAAGAATTCCATCCAAATGGTCATATTCATGCTGAATAATTCTTGCTAAAAAACCTTCTGCTTCTAAGGTAAAAGGTCTCCCTCGTTCATTAAGGGCTTGTACTGTAACTTTTGCTGGCCGAGAAATAGTTTCCCATACATTAGGAATACTAAGACAACCTTCTTCGTAATCGCACATTTCTGTTGATGTGGCAATTATTTGGGGATTAATAAAAACTCTTTTTATATCGTCATCAGCAAGTATTACAAAAAATCTTTTTAATATCCCAACTTGAGGAGCAGCAAGACCAACCCCATTACCATTTTCCATGGTAATAAACATTTCATCTATAGTTTTTAGAAGTTCATCATTCACTTCTGTAACAGGTTCAGATTTTTGCCTTAAAATGTCGTCACCTAAACGTAATATCTTCATACTATAAATATGGTATAAAAATAGAAGTGTTAAGTCAAGCCAAAAACACCTTTTGAAAAACTTAAATTAGTAATTATCTAAGACTTAGAAAAAAAGATAAAAAATAATCAAATAATAAGTCTTTTAAGCCTATTTTTAACCCATTTAAAACATAAAAAAAGGTGTAAAAATTCATTCTTTCACCTCACCAATACTATTTTTAAATTTCATCAAATCCGCTCCAACTAGACCTCTGTCTGGAAAGGTAAGAATCCATGTTAATACCATTTCTTTAACATTAAATTCATCATTTTTACACATTTGATTATTTACAATTTTTTTTACGAATGTTAATATAAATTACGCTCACGTATAAAAAGGGGAGTAGTTGCACATGTAATATGTGTCCTATTATTCGTCATCACGTTTTCTGCAAAGAAAACCGGATACTAGGCAATGTAAATTGAACAAGACCTTTTGCATATAGGATAACTGTATGCAAAAGGTCTTTTTTTTTACAAAAAAATTATTTTGGAGGATTTGTTGTGGTAAAAGAGATTTATCAAATCAAAAAGGATGAGCTTTTGTCCAATGTTGATGTTAGCAAGGGCTTAACAAGGGAAGAAGCAAAAAAAAGATTAGAGCAGGATGGTGAAAATGTTCTTAAAGAAACAGAAAGAAAAAGTGTTTTATCTGTTTTTTTAGGACAGTTTGCAGATTTATTAGTTATCATCCTTATTGTTGCAGCAATTATTTCTATGATATCAGGAAATCTTGAAAGTACTATAGTTATTATTGCAGTAATTATATTAAACGCTATTCTTGGAACAGTTCAGTATGTAAAAGCCGAAAAATCTCTTGAATCATTAAAAGCTTTATCTTCCCCCCATGTAAAAGTTTTAAGAGATGGAATTAAACAAGAAATTCTTTCAAAAGATGTTGTAAAGGGCGATATTGTTCTTTTAGAAGCAGGAGATATGATTGTTGCTGACGGAAGAATTGTAAACAACTATTCATTACAGGTGAATGAAAGTTCTCTTACTGGTGAATCAACCAATGTAGATAAAAAAGATATGGAAATTTCTGAAGCTCTTCCTCTTGGAGACAGAGTGAATATGGTTTATTCAGGAAGTCTTGTTACTTATGGTAGAGCAACAGTTCTTGTTACTGGCACTGGAATGAATACTGAAATGGGTAAAATTGCTCAACTTATGAATGATACAAGTCAAAAAAAGACTCCTCTTCAAAAAAGTTTAGATGACTTTGGAAAAAAACTTGCTATCATTATCATGATAATCAGTTGTATTGTATTTGCTCTCAGATTATGGCAAGGACAACCAATTATTGATTCCTTGATGTTCGCAGTTGCACTTGCAGTTGCAGCTATTCCAGAAGCCCTAAGTTCAATCGTTACAATTGTGCAAGCTATGGGAACAAGAAAAATGGCAACAGAAAATGCCATTATTAAAGAACTTAAAGCGGTAGAATCACTTGGTTCTGTTTCTGTTATTTGTTCAGATAAAACAGGAACTTTAACCCAAAACAAAATGACAGTTCAAGAAATTTATACAGATGGAAAGTGTATAAAGCCACAAGAACTGGATTTTAGCAAAAAGACTCACGAATATTTGTTATATAATGCAATTTTAAATAATGATTCCACAATTAAAGATGGAACAGGGATTGGTGACCCAACAGAATATTGCCTTCTTTCAATGGCTCGACAAGCATCTTATAAAGAAGAAGGTGTAAACGAAAATTATTTTAGACAAAATATGGAAAGGCTAGAGGAAATTCCATTTGATTCTGATAGAAAACTTATGAGTACAAGATATATTATCAATGATGTTTCTACAGTATTTACAAAAGGAGCTTTAGATGTTCTTTTGGATAGAACAGTCAACATTCTTACAGAAGATGGAATTAGAAAAATAACTGAACAAGATAAAGAAAATATTTTGAACCAAAATAGAATTTTTTCTGAAAACGGTTTACGTGTTTTATCTTTTGCATACAAAGAACTTGGCAATAATGAATCACTTGTTGAAGTAGGTGAAAATAATTACACCTTTATTGGACTTGTTTCTATGGTAGACCCACCTCGTCCTGAATCTATTCAAGCTGTTGCTGATGCACAAAGAGCAGGAATTAGGCCTGTTATGATTACAGGAGATCACAAAGTTACTGCTACAGCAATAGCTCGGCAAATTGGAATTTTTAAAGATGGGGATATGGCGCTTACGGGGCAAGAACTAGATAAATTAACTGATGATGAATTAGCAGAAATCCTTGAACGAGTTAGTGTTTATGCTCGTGTTTCGCCTGAAAATAAAATTCGTATTGTAGAGGCTTGGCAGAAAAAAGGCAAAATTGTTTCAATGACAGGAGATGGAGTAAATGATGCTCCTGCTCTAAAAAAAGCGGAACTTGGTGTTGCAATGGGAATTACAGGAACTGAAGTTTCAAAGGATGCTGCTGCTATGATTCTTGTTGACGACAACTTTGCAACAATAATCAAAGCAGTGTTAAATGGACGAAATGTATATAGAAACATTCTTAATGCAATTCAATTCTTATTGTCTGGAAATTTGGCTGCAATAATTGTTGTGTTATTATGTTCAGTGTTTGCACTTCCAACTCCTTTTGAACCTGTGCATTTGCTATTTATAAATCTGCTTACAGATTCACTTCCTGCTTTAGCTATTGGAATGGAACCTTCTGACAAAAATCTTTTGAAAAATAAACCTCGCGACCCTAAAAAAGGCTTTTTAACTGGAAAATTTGCTTCTTTGTTATTTGCCTACGCATTACCCATTGCATGTGTTACTATGGTTGCTTTCTTTTGTGGATATTCCATATCTGCTATGTATGCAAGTACTTTTGCATTTGCAAGTCTTACCTTGGCTCGTTTGTTCCATGGTTTTAACTGTAGAAGCGATAGATCAATTTTTTCTATTAAGTTTTTATCAAATAAATGGAGTCTTCTCGCCTTCCTTGCGGGAGTTATCTTGTTGTTGTTAGTAATGATTGTTCCAATTTTAAATAAATTATTTACTGTAGCATATTTGAATATACAGCAAATAAGTTTGATCGTTGGTCTTGCATTTATTCCTACGTTTATTATTCAGATAGTAAAGGTAATCAGAGATAAACTGATGGGAAGTATTTGATAATTTCATTTACAAAAAAAGGACTGTCTTTTGAAGTAAAAAACTTCTAAGCCAGCCCTTTATAATTTAATTCATGTTGTTTAATAATGTCAAAACCCAATACTAATTGAACATGGTTTCTATTTCTTTAGAATAAATTGTAGAGATTTTATGGCGCATTATTTCTTGTTTTGCAGAAAGTTCTATGCCTACTTCAAAGGGTTTAGGAATTAGCACTATTCTAGAAATCTTTTCAAACATCTTAAATCCGTTTTTCGCATTTACTATATTCTGTACCTCGGAATCAATTAGCTTGATAATTTCATCTTTTTTTAGTAAATCAGCATAGCTTGAATGAGGAATACCGTTTTCTGTGGCATAGTTTATAACTTCTTCTTGGCAAGGAATAATTAAGGCGCCAAGATAACGTTGGTCTTGTCCAACTACCATAGATTGAATTACATAGCGAGAGTCGTTAATCTGCATTTCAATTGCAGCAGGTTCAATATTTTCACCTCCACGAAGAACGATAGTATCTTTCATGCGACCTTTTAGAACAAGTTCACCATCTATTGTTAAAATACCGATATCTCCAGTGTCAAACCAATCATCGTGCATTACCTTTGCAGTTAAATCATCACGTTTATAGTAACCTTTCATTACTGTTCCACCACGAACTTGAACTACACCTTTTTTACAACGAGGTAACACATTTCCATCTTCGTCAACAATGCGAACTTCTACACCTCGAATCGGTTTTCCTACTGTTCCAAAAATTGGATTTTTTATTGAGCGCACAGAAACAACTGGAGCTGTTTCTGTAAGTCCGTAACCTTCTACCACATTTACACCTATAGCCCAAAAGAAAGCGTCTATTTGAGGAGGTAGAGCTCCTCCACCAGATACTCCAGCACGGAAATTCTTTCCTAACTTAGCACGTATTTTTTTGAATACAATTACACCACCTAAAAGTTTTAAGGGGTACAGCAATAACCATGGAATAACCAAGGCTATCCAAGAAAGTATTAAATAGTCATTTTTGAAGCGAGCGGTTTTTCGGAAAAGTCTGCGGTCTATCTTTGAATGTAACAATGAAACCGAGGTGAAAAAATTAAATAGTACAAGTACTATACCTCCAGTTTTGCGCATTGTTCGCAAAACACCTTCGTAAACAGATTCAAAAACTCTAGGTACAGCAGGCATAAGTTGTGGATTAAGTTTTTGAATATCAGAAAGTAAAATGCTTCCCACAGGTTTAGAATAGCAAAGAGCCGAAGCTTGAACCAAAATAACATATTCACAAAGTCTTTGAAAAGCATGCCAAACAGGTAAAACACAAAGTGCTTTGTCTCCTGGAAACAAAAAAATTCTTTCTTGTAGTTCATCTAACTGGGTGATAAAATTCTTATGAGTCAGCATTACGCCTTTGGGTTCTCCTGTGGTGCCAGAAGTAAAGATAATACAAGCAATATCGTCTTCTGTTCCCAATTCAATTTCTTCATCGATTTTTGTGGGATTTGCAACTCGGTATTTTTCACCAATGGAAATAATTTCAGCAAAAGAAAAGATTTCCACTTTTTTGTTTTTTGCAAATTTAACATCTTCTTCTGTAAAAGAATCAAAGCAGATTAATTGTTTTAGGGAAGGTAAATCTTGTTTTAAATCTAAAATTTTCTTTACCTGAGTTGAATTTTCCGCAATTACAGTTGAACAATCTGCTGAATTTAATATAAATCGTAAATCATGTTCTGTAGCATCGCAACCACGAGGTACATCTGCAGCACCTATTGCCATTATGGCCATACTTGATTGTTGCCATTCTTTTCGATTATCTGAAATTAATCCAACATGATCCCCTCGTTTAATACCGATAGATATTAAACCGGCTGCAATATTTTGTATTGTTTCAAAAAAGTCTTTATATGTAACGGGTTGAAAATTACCTTTAGAATCTCGAGAATATTGTGCAGCCACACCTGAATATTGTGATACAACGTTTTTAAGCATTTTTGGTAATGTTTGCTCCATGTCTCGCTCCATTTTTTCAAAATGACAAAGTTTGATTTTTTGTAACACTAGGGATAATTATATACTGTTTTTTCTTAAAAGGCAAGAAAAAAGATTATTTGTAACTTGAATTGTGTAACTTGTAAATAGTAATGTCGCGAAAATAAAAAAATAGTTTATGAAAATTTTGAAAGTAAAAAAATGCTGCCTAAGCAAAAATCAAATATTTTTAAAATAACGTATATTAAAAATTCTTAGACAGCATCTTGTGCTACAGGGCTAATTAGTGTAGTAGTTGTACGTAGGATGTGTAAGTAGTTTGTTTATCGTTATTATAGCGAGTATCGTCTTGCTTAAGATATGTATAAAAGTAATAGCCTCTGTCTTTAATGAAAGAGGATATAGCTTCTTTTATAGCAAGCATAGCAATTGACTGATCAAATAAAGGAGTTGGACAAGAATAGATAAAACGAGCTTCGTCATAGGCAGGCATATACTGAATTGTTACCTGTCCTACTTTCTTTAATTCATCAGTAACGATTTCTCCTTTCACGATTTCTATTTGAGAAGATATTTCAGTTTCTTCTGCATAATAAAAATCCTGAGAAAAAGCCATTGTAGACAATGTAAGTACAAAAAATACTAATAAAAGCTTACGCACTTCAACCTCCAAGGAAATCATTAATATGTATTATACCAAATTATATTATTTATGTTAAGATAGAAATCCAAAGAAACGGTGTATCTTCCAGATTTTATTCCTATAACAGGGGCATTACTAATCATTACTTCTCCAGTAATTTTTCTAGGTTTGTTTTTTGTAATTCCTCGAGCATAATCTCGTACAGCTGTTTTTAATGCTTCTTGTGCTGCAAATTTTATACCATCAAATCCATCTGTTAGTAATCCTATTCCGTTACCAGAAATTTTTCTGTAGCCAGAAGTTTGCCAAGCATTTCGCCAAGCATTTACTTGAGGTGAACATTGATATTCAACCCAACAATATAATCTATTATCTTGAATCCAAGGTTCTTTGTATGTAATTGTTTGCTTTAATGAAGAAATAGAATATAAAGGTGCAAATTCAAAATATTCTGAAACATTTCGGGTGTTATCCGAAGGTGTATAAGTGAATTCCCATCCGCAAACCATTCCTTCGATGAAAAATGGAACTGTGGTCTTTAACCTACTTATAGGATAGGAAAAAACATTATCATCTGCAAGAGCGGCTTCTTTTGTTCCTGGATAAGCCTCCAATGGAGCCCACATAGAAAAACGAATTTTTCCTGTAGAAGAGGACTGAGGAAAAACAGGGGTAATACAAGTTAAACTAAGTAGAAATAATAATAGGTTACTTAAGATTACCCGTTTTGATAAGTATTTTTCCAAACCTTCCATGGATTTATTCCCATTCTAATTAAAAAATAAAGCCAAGCAACTGCAAAGCCAGCTAAGTGTGTCATATGTGCAACATTTCCTCTTCTTGCAAAGAGTAGTTGACTTCCAATTTCAATTCCTGCATAGGCAGCCACTAAAATAGGGGCTGGAACAGGTAAAATTCCCCAGATATAAATCTTTGAATTTGGAAATACAACGGCGTAGGCTAACAAAAGGGAATAAATTGCTCCCGAAGCACCAAGTAAGATAACTAAATAAGCACCAGTAGCCCAGTAGAAAAAAAAGGAAATAATTCCACAGAAAAAACCTGAAATTAAGTATAAAAGAAGAAATTCTTTTGAGCCTATTGATCTTTCCACTGCCATTCCAAAAAAGAAAATACCCAACATATTAAACAACAGATGATAAAAATCTGCATGAACAAACATATATGTAAAAAACTGCCAGAAAGCATGTTTTTGGGTAACATATAGAACATTCATAGATAGTAAAATTTTTAACTCAGGGAAAAGAATTGTAATTAAAAATACACCGATATTTACCCCAATAATTATAAGGGCAGCATTGAAAAAAGAGTATCTGAAAGGTTTCTTAATAATTTGATATAAATTCATTTTGCCTATTCTTTGCTAGTGTTCTGAAACTCTAACAATTTGGGATCGGCAAAGGTTACACAGTTTCTACCATTACGTTTGGAAACGTACAAGGCTTTGTCTGCAAGTCCAACGAGCTGACTTGGAGAAATTGAAGTTTTATCCTCTTCGGTGGGAGCGAATACTGCAAAACCAGCAGATATGGTTACTTGCATATGGGTACCTTCGTATACAAGGTCTTCTGATGCAATGGATTTACGAATCCGTTCTGCAACGTTTCTTGCCCCCTCTGCATCTGTGTTGTAGAGCATAACTACAAATTCTTCTCCACCATAACGGGCTGCTAAATCTTGTTCCCGTACACCTGACTGAATTAATTTTGCAACTCTCTGTAATACAATATCACCACAAGCATGACCATATGTATCGTTAAATTTCTTGAAAAAGTCGATATCGAACATTATTACAGAAATAGGAATGTCGTGCTGTTTGGCAAGATTCATCTTAATTTCCAAAGACTTATAAAAAAAGTACTTAAGTTTAAGATGAGTCATCATGTCTGTAGAAGAGCGTTCAATCAAAATTGTGTTATTTATTGCCATTGAAGCAAGAGTTGCAATGTCGTAGATTTGTTTTTTGTCATCATCGTCAAAGCCAATGGGTTCGCCTAAATCAATTTGATCTCCAATAACCATAACACCATTCAAATGATTCTGGTATTTCATTGGAACGATTAGGGTTGGGGATAAAGATGCAATTACAGATAAATCTACAGTTTTTGGCATCTTTTTCTTTAGTTCATTTAGTGTAAAGGCTCTGTTTTCTGAATCTAAAAGTGTGAACAATGGATGATTTTCAGATATTTCGTAGGTTATAGCAGGATCTAATTCAAAACCTGTGTAGTTTGAAGAAAGAGAAAGAGTGTTGGATTCTATATTATCCATACAGAACATACCAGCTGATAAAACTCGCATCTGACACATACACACATATAGAATAGATTCAACCAAAGCTGAAAATTCTAACGCAGAAGAGAATGATTTAGATATTTCGAGCAACTGTTGCAAATCGTAAATACGCTTTTCGTATTCTGCCACAAGTGCTGCATTTGAGGCTTTTTTCTTTTCAAAGAATTCTTTATCCATCTGCTATCCTATATCTCCAATTATAGCATAATTTCGCATAATATCAAGGAAAATTTGCCAATTTGGGTATTTATGTTCCAATAAATCCGTACTTTCTTTGTTTCTGGTAGAGAAAAGTAACATTTTTATGTTAGAAATATTCATCGGGCTAGAAATTTTTGAATCTTCCATCATTTCGTTTATTATTTTTGACAAATTAAATAACAAGGTTGTTTCGTTTTGAATTATTTTTTTTGCGTGTAGATTAATTTCTGTAATTAACTGAGTTACTTTTTTAAAAAAGTCTTGATCCTTGTGACTGTCTTTAACATAGCTTCTTATTACTGCAATGTCATAAGGCTCACCCCGGCTAAAGGATGATTCAAATTCTTCAAGCCTTTCAGAAGCTTCTAAAGCTGAAAAAACAGTGTTAGAGAATTCAGTTTTATATGCAGGATTGTTGAAATATCCTTCTACAACAATGTCGTTAAGTAGAATTTTAATTTTTTCGTTTAGGTAGGTGTTCAAAAATGATTTAAGTACCTGCATAGGAGTAACCCATAAAAATGTATTAATTCCATTTTCTTGAAGGTAGTTGTTCATTTCTGCGTTATAACCATTAAGGATTTCCATTTCGTCATTTGAAAAAATACGATTTATATCCGAAGAAACTTGTTCATTTTGAATTTCTGTTTTAATTTGCTGAGTATCTACTTCAAACTGCTTTTTTAAATGTTCCACGTAAGTGGGAATGGCATTTGTTGTGTATTCAGCAGATTGCAATGAAACATTTATTTCTTTTTTTGAAAGACATATCAATTTTGACAAAGTACTTGTAGAAAAAATATGGCGCAAAGCATAGGAAATTTTTTTTAAATGGTTGAATATTGCATCTTGATCAACAGCAGCGTAGCCAACTCTTAGACTGTCTAAGGCAATAATTGCTTTTGCCATTGTATTAGTAATTTGAAAATTATTAAAAACATAGTACATATCCATAAACATTGTTTCCATGTTGTTTATGGGAACAGATTTAATTACTACATTTTCTATGTTCATTTCTGAAGAAAAATCCGGAATAAACATTTTTAGTGCAGAAAAGTAATTAAATCGGCAAATGTCGTATAGTTGCATTAGTTTTGCAATTACTACATTAATCTGAGTAAATTCAGGTTGGCGTACAATTTTAAGAATTTGCTCTAGTTTTTTTTCCTGCTCTTCATATATATGGGAATCCTCTTTTGCTTCTTTAATGGCAGTTTTTCTATTTTCGTAGGAAAGTTCTTCTAGGATTTTTCTAGAATCTGCGGCAAAACCAGTCATAATAAGTCTGTTGCAATAAGAAATTGCTCGATGGGAATCTTCTTGGCATATTGTGCTAGCAAGTATTTCTTCTATAGGAGGTGTGTTTTTATACAAAAGATAAAATCCTTCTGCAATTCCGTCAAGAAGAAATCCATTTTTATAAATGGGTAAAGAGAGACTTTTCAAATCATTTTCTATTTTTTTTAACTCAGATCTATTTTTTGAATCACTTGATGATGGATGGGAAAAAAGTGATTCAAAAAAATCTGAAAATATTTTAAAAAAACCCATATATCTTTATTCTATCACTTATTATTTATTGGTTCAAGATAAAACTAAAAACTCTATTTTTACTATATTTAATATTTAACAATATTCTCTAAAAAGATTTAAATAATCGGATTCAGTTTCAGCTGCTACAATTTTTGTTCTAAGAGTTGCTCCTTCTGCTAGCCCTTTTGAATAGGCACAAAATCTTTTTCGCATTTGTTTGCAGGCAGATATTTCTCCACAGTCAATAATTAACTGTTTTAGTTCTTTTAATCCTGCTGATATTCTTTTACTAGGTGGAATATTGTTATATTTCCCAGTTTCTAATAGTTCTCTGGTTTGAATAAAAATAAAAGGATTTCCCATGGCACCACGGGCAAACATTACACCGTCGCAGAGGGTTTCTTGTAACATTTTTTTAGCTGCTTCTGGAGAAAAAACATCTCCGCTACCAAAAACAGGTACTTTTCCATCTGTTTTGGATTTTACAAAGCTAGAAAGTTCACCAAGAGCTTCCCAATTTGCCTTGCCTTCGTAACCTTGAGCTTTTGTACGCCCGTGAAGTGTAATTGCTGCAACTCCTGCTTCTATGGCACTGGCAGCTGCTTCTTTCCAAGTAATATGATCTGAATCCCAGCCTAATCGAATCTTTACAGTGATTGGAACTGGAGTTTTTCCTTGGGCTAAGTACTTTGAAGTATTCACTGCGGCATTTACAATTCTGTAAAGATGCTCTGGGTCTTTTGTAAGGGCAGAGCCCGCTCCAGTTTTTACAATTTTTGGTACGGGGCATCCAGCGTTAATATCAATAACTTCTGGTGGGGAGGAAAGTTTTTTTTTGCTTAAAATTATTTCCACTGCTGCTGCCATAACCTCTGGGTTTCCACCAAAAAGTTGAATAGCGTATTGGCTTTCGTTTTCAGCTCGTGCCATTAAATTTTCAGTTTTGTCTGAACCTCGGACTAAAGCTTCGGCGGAAACCATTTCGGTGTAGGTAAAATTTGCTCCTCCTGTTATGCAAACAGAACGGAATGCCCTGTCAGAATAACCAGCTACAGGTGCTAAGAATAAATTTCCCGACAAGTTCACAGAACCGATGGAGACAGGATGATAAAGCATAAAATTAAACTATTCCGGCAATTTAAAGAATCTGCAGCTATTTTTCCATAATTGAGCAGAAAGTTCTTCAAAATCCATAGCAAGAAATTCTGCCAAGAACTTTGCAGTGGATAAAATATAAGCTGGCATATTTCTTTTTCCACGATATTCAGCTGGTTCCATAAAAGGACTTTCTGATTCGATAAGAATTCTGTCTAATGGAATACTTAAAGCTGTTTCGTGAAGGTTTCTGGCTGCACGGTATGTAAAGTTTCCTGCAAAAGAAAAATATACGTTTAAGTCTAGAACCTTTTTTGCAAATTCAGCATCTTCTGAATAGCAATGTAAAACAACCCCAGCAGATGGACATCTAGTAGAAAGAATATCCAATATATCTTTGCCTGCGTTTCTATTGTGAACAATAACTGGAACCTTTAGCTTTTCTGCTAAATCTAATTGAGTAACGAATAATTCAATTTGGGATCGTTTATCTCCAAATTTTCGATAATAATCTAAGCCTGTTTCTCCAAGAGCAATTACATTTGGCAAAGAAAGACTGCTTTCGATAATTTTTATCCAGTCTTTTCCTGGGTTGCTAACCTCAGAAGGTGCAACGCCCACAGCATGATATACTCCGGGAACATTCTTTAATGTGTTATAGACCATTGTAAAGTCATGAAGGCTGTTGCAAATACTCATTATTCGAGAAACGCCTGCTTGCTTTGCATCTTGAACAACTCTTAGCTGTTCAATGGGGTCGTCGTAAATAAGCCCTATGTGGGCGTGTGTATCAAAAAACTGCATAGGTTACTTCCTAAAATATAAATGTGAAAACCACATATCAAAACACAAAGGAACTGTCTAAAAGAATCTAGACAGTTCCTTTCTCCAACAATTATAAAGATAACATAGCCAAGGTAAATCGTCAAGGAAATGTTTTTTGTATTGCCAATTTGTAGTTGCTTTTTTAACTTTTAGGCAATTATTTGTGATATTATTCTTGTGTTAAAGTAAAGTACAATTAAACTAAAAAACCGATGGAAAAATAGTGATTATTTTGAATAATTAACTTTATGTTAGTGTTTTATGCAAAGGATTTTGGTTTTAATAATAAAAAGATTTTTTATAGAATGTTATGAATTGATGAATTAAAACTCTTGCTTTATGTTTTTGATATGTTATAATATATTATAATTGGGATAGTTATTATGCAACAAAATGAATTTACGTCTGTAGACATAGAAGAATTCTATGATTCCGAAGAAAATGCAAGTAATGATTTTTCAACTGATATTGTTGTACTTACTGAATATGAAAACCAATTAGTAACAAAATTATTTGATAGGTTACGTGTAGTTTCACCTGAAACTTTAGAAGATTTAAATACTAGAATTTCAGATATGAAACGACTTGCTGCTGATATTGCTAAATTCCCATCATTATTGGAAAGACAGATAATTATGGGTGAAACCAGAACCCAGTATACTTTGATAGAAGCTCTTCTTATTCACCGAGATGGCGATAAAATGTTGCATCTTCCATCAAAGGCAACTTTGGGTAAAGGGTTCCTTGTTGTAAAATACCATACTTTCTCTTCGATGACACGTTTGGCAGAAAGTTTCGGAATGGATAAAGCTGATGTAAAAGCTTTTCAGTCTGCCACAAGTGTTTTGTTATTTACATTGATGGTAGAAGACGTTTATATGAACCTTATAGATGATTCTTCAATGTCTTTGGATATACGCAGACAAATTGCCTTTGCATTAATCATATTGTGGGAACACCGCAACGACCAAAACGTAACTGATGCAGCTCCTGTTCTAAAAGCTGTATGGGATGCACGTAGAAATCTAGCTCCAGCCTTTGGAACCATGGTAGGAACAAGTGAGTTGTTGCTAATATCAATTCAAATGGATGAAGATTGGAGTGCCTTTATAAAATCTCGTCTTCATGACAAAGATGTTTCCCAGGCAATGGAAGAATTTCTTTTTGGCTTGTCCTACGAACAAATTCAAACTTTGCGAAGGACTTTACGAGAAAAAGGAATTTCCGCCATCGGTCGTGATGAAATTTCAACCTTTTTAGGTCAACACATAAAAACAGATATAACTTCGGATTTAAGAGATTTTTTTATGCTGTATACTGTACGGCGAGATAATGCACGTGTTCGCAAGCGATTAAACATCGAGGGTCCACATAATACTCTTGAAGACCATTACATGAAGTTCATATTGGAAAAAAACAAGGAGAAACAATATAATGATATCCACGCAAGATAAAAAGCAACATTTCCACTTTGGCGAAAAGTTGAGGGTCGTTCGGGAACGAAAAGGCTACACGTTAAAGTATGTTGCTCAAAGGGCGGGTGTCAGTGAAAGCCTTGTGTCTCAGATTGAACGAAATAAGGTTTCTCCAGCAATAGATACTCTGCTTGCTATTGTAAATGTTTTAGATGTTAATCTAGAATTTTTATTTGAAGAATATCGTCGCTCTAGACCTGTTAAAGTAGTGCGTTTTAATGAACGCCGTAAAATTAAGGAAGGTCCAGTTGCTTACGAAGAATTGGCTCGGCCTCTACATGAAGGTGAAGAACATTCCCTAGAATCTTATTTGGTGGAAGTTCCAGTTGGGGAAAGAACCCACAGAGGTGCCTATGGTCATCCTGGATGTGAATTAGGCTATTTAATTCAAGGTCATGCCCAACTTTTGTATGAATCAAATCAATATGAGTTATTTGAAGGAGATAGCGTGTCTTTTTCTGCTGCAGTTCCCCATACATTAGTTAATATTGGAGATGTTCCAGTAAAAGCCTTATGGGTAGTTACTCCTCCTCAGCGTTTTATATAACAAAGTTGCTAGCAAATTAAAAGACGGCATCTTATTCTTTTTAGGAAACTTTATTGCCTATGTTTTGGTATGGCATAAATTGATAAAGATAAAATGTCGTCTTTGATATTACCAAAGATATATTTAATTCCAAAGATTCATGGGGTTTATAGAAACATTGTTTTTGTAAATAGAGAAGTGTAGGTGGGGTCCTGTGCTAAGACCTGTGCTGCCTACTTCCCCAATTTTTGTGTTTGTGTAAACAAAACGACCTTTCTTTGTGTTTATTGCACTTAGATGAGCATAAAGAGTTTTGTATCCAGAATGGTGTTTTATGTATATATAGTTTCCGTATGTTGAATTATATCCTGTTTCTAAAACTGTTCCGTCTAATGCTGGGTAAACTGCGGTTCCTTTTCTAGCTGCCATATCTATTCCACCATGGAATGTTCGTTTGCCTGTAAAAGGACTTGCACGCCAACCATAATAGGATGAAAAATAATAACCGCCTTTTAAAGGACGTTTAAACAAGTCGCCATTGATTTCTTGGCGAGTAACCCAGTCTAGTTCGGCGTTGGGAAGGAATAATTGGTCTCCGGCTTTTAATGAGGCTAATTGTAAATCCAAATTATTTACTTTTGCACATTCTTCCGGGGCTATTTCAAACCTTTCTGCTATATCATTTATATCTTCCCCGTCTTTTTTTACGGTGTACAAAATTCCAGGAATTGAGGGTATTTTTAGGTATTGGCCAATTTGAATTAGTCTGGATTGGCGGATATTATTTACACTAATAATTGTGTCTTGGGTAACTCCAAATTTTTCGGCAATAGTTCCTACCATGTCACCTTTTTTTACTCGGTATGCAAAATAGGTCAATCCCGAAGTATCTTCATATTCTTCAAAATCTAATTCGTTGGCAGTATAAGAAAAAGTTTCGCCTATAGGAGTAAGGTTTGGTCTTGTGGGGCTTTCAAATCCACCCTGACCTTTTTCAATGGAATTATCTATGTTTGCAAATAGAAAAACTCCTAAAAAGCAAATTCCCAGTCCTAGACCTAAAAAACAGAGTTTTTGAATTAGTTTTATGTTCATACATCCACCTGTTGTTTTTTGTTTAATCCGATTAAATATGTTTCAAAAGATTCATTTCGGCAAGCTTCTGGTTTAAATCCACGGGCGGATTGGAAAATCTGTCGCATGGATTTTAGAAACATTTGCTGATCTCCACCTTGAAATATTTTAACTGCAAAATTTCCATTTGGTTTAAGCATGGTTTTTGCATAATAAATCGCTAGTTCTACAAGACCTGCTGATCTGGCTGTGTCAACGGTTTTATTTCCAGTTGTTGGTGGTGCCGCGTCGCATATTACCAAATCATAGGGTCCATGTTCAAGAGCTTGTTTGCGTATCTCTTCATTATACAAGTCACCTTGGATAAAGGTCAAATTATTTCCTACAACATCTTTTGATAAAGGGTTTAAATCTATCGAAGTAATATGCCCAGTTTCATCTAATTGTCGCAAAACAAAGGTTGTCCAGCTACCAGGTGCAGCACCTAAATCGAGAACGTTGTAATTTTTTTTCAGTATACCGAATTTTTCGTTTATTTCTTGAAGCTTGTAAACAGAACGAGCTGGATAGCTTTCAGAAAATGCTTTACGAGACCAGTAATCCGGTTTTTTATAACTATTTGAAGCCATACGCTTTATTATTTTCGGCAAAGAAAATTTAATATTTAATAAAAGTATTACTTTATGTTTCCAGAATTCAGAAATTCTGTTATAATATATATATGGTCTATAACTTTAATATTGAACTACAGAATATCGAATCCTCCCTTAGGAAAATGTTGCCCTCTCAGCTTTCTGGAGAATGGAATAATTCTTTGTTTGGCTTGTTGCCAGAGTGTGTTACAACAATTCATACTTCTGTTCTTGCTGACTCTGGAAGAAACTTGATAAAACTTGGAGGAAAGCGTTGGCGTCCTTTGCTTTTAGTTTTATGCGCTCAAGCAGTTGCTGACACAGAGGATACTCCACAAGCAGCTTATGAATTGGCACCTCTTGTGGAACTTGCTCATACTGCTAGCTTAATCCACGACGACATAGAAGATTCCGCAGATACACGCCGAGGAGCCCCTGCTGCACATATAGTCCATGGATTAGATGTGGCTCTTAATGCGGGAACTTGGATGTATTTTGCTGCTTCTAACGCCATTTCAAATTCTGGGTTAAATGAATCGCAACAGCTTTTATTACACAGGCTTTATGCTCGAGAATTAAGAAGGTTGCATTTAGGGCAAGCTATGGATATTATGTGGCATAAAGATAATACAGCAATTCCTACTGTGGCAGAATATACAGCAATGGTTAGATTGAAAACAGGTACTTTGGCTTCTTTGGCGGCTCAAGTGGGTATTATTGCTGGGGGTGGCACAGAATCTCAAGCTATAGAAATGGGTCAGGTAGCAGGGGATATCGGAATAGGATTTCAAGTATTAGATGACGTAATAAATCTAACAACTGGTAATTCTGGTAAAAAACGAGGTGATGATATTGTAGAAGGCAAAAAAAGTTTGCCAGTTCTGTTACATCTTGCTTCTTGTCCAGAAGATTTTGCCAAAATAATGGCTTCTTTTCAAAAAGCAAAGGAAGAAGGAATTGAATCCTCTGCTGTAGAAGAATGTATTCAAATTATTTCTTCAAAAGGAGCTATAGAAAAAGCAAAAGATATGGCAGCTCTTTTAATTAGTGAAGCCTGTGCAAAGACAAAGCAACTTTACCCAAATTCTATTGCAACTGATAAGATAGCTGCTTTGTTTGCAGATATGATGGGCCTAAATTAGTTTTATTTAGGTAACACTTTGCTTATAATATATTTTATAGATATAGGTAGTTTGTTGAAAATTTAAGTTGTAGACTTTTAGCCATTGAATTATTGTAAAAAGGAGGCTCTGTTCATGGTCGAGAATCCTGAAAAATTAAATACACAAGCTATTGATTTTGCATCAAAAGGGGAATATACCGAAGCTATTGCCTGTTTTAAAAGAGCTTTAACAATTGAAAAAAATAATCATTTTTTATGGTTCAACTTAGGGGTAACATATAGAGATGCGGGTAAACTTCAAAAAGCAAAAGAAGCACTTTTAGTTGCATATAAGTTACAAGATTCAGACGAAGATATAATTGGAACTTTAGCACATGTGTGTTTTCTGATGAATGAATTAGAAGATGCTTTAGCCTTTTGTGCAGAAGGTTTGGATTTGAATTGTCAAAATGCTCATTTGTGGAATAATAGTGGTGTTATATTTTTTTCCAAGGGAGAATATGAAACAGCCTGTGAATCCTTTGAACGAGCTGTGATGATTGATCCAAATTATTACGATGCCTTATATAATCTTAGGGATACCTATGAGCAGCTAGGAAATAAAAACGGTGTTAAAGAATGTGCTGAAAAACTAAAAACTCTCTCTCAGGGTGGAGCATATGCGAAATAAAGCTTGTGTGCTAAATTTTGAAAAAGATTCTGTATGGGTAACACCTATTTTAAGTGATACTTGTATAAATTGTAATCAACCCGCTTGTGAAAAGCGAGGAAAACCATTTCCTGCTATAAATCCAAAGGCTTTTGAACTAAAATGTGGAGATGTTGTTCAGTTGGGAGTAAGTGCAAAAGCTCAATTTGCACAAGTTTTTTTAGCTTTAATTATTCCAATCCTAGCTGCTATCGGTGGATATTTTTTGGCAGAACCTGTAGCTCAGTTATTTGGCAAAATGGTAACAGAAGGAATGAGAGCTGTTGGAGTTTTGCTATGTTTAGGAATAACGACAACTATTATCACAATAATAACTCGTAGCAAATTGATTTTGAGTAAGCCTGTGATAATAAATGTTTTAACAAATAATTAATTTTAGCTATATTCTTTAGCCAAGGAATTGATTGTATTTGCCATATTTTGAAGGGATACTTGTTGTTGAACACCTCCCTTTTCCCATGCAACACGAGGCATTCCGTAAACAATACAAGAGCGTTCATCTTGACCAATGGTGTGAGCACCTTGTTTTCTCATTTCTGCCAGTTGTTCTGCTCCGTCATTACCCATACCTGTCATGATAACACCTAAGGCATGATTTTGGTAAATAGCAGAAATTGATTCAAATAGTACGTCTACAGAAGGGCGATGTCCGTTTCTTTGTGGACCGTCAGAAAGACGTACGATATTTGCCAAAGATCTTTTTTCTACATATATGTGGAAATTTCCTGGTGCAATTAAGATACGCCCAGGTTTAATTATGTCGCCATCTTGGGCTTCTTTTACTTCTAGTGGGCAAAGAGAATTCAAACTGTTTGCAAATTCCTTTGTAAATCCAGCTGGCATATGTTGAACGACTAAAATTGGTTGTTTAATATTTGGATCTATTTTTTTGAATACTTCTCGTAAAGCATTTGGACCTCCAGTTGAAATTCCAATAGCTATAATGTCGATTTTTCCTGGTTCTCGTATAGGTGTGATTACAGAAGGAGTTTTTGAATTTTCCTCTTGAAAAGAAAAAATAGGAGTTGGTACAACTGAAGTTCCTTCTATTGGTGGACGATACAGTGGAATGCATTTGTTGCCTTTTTGTTTAGCATATCTACCTCCGTAAGAGGGAAGTAATTCTGCCAAACGGGCTGCAACTGCACCTAAATTTCCGTCTTGAGAAGAAGCATTTGGTTTTGGTAAAAAATCGCTAGCTCCTAGTTCGATACATTGCATTGTTACGGCAGCATTTTCAGTTGTTAAACTGGATAGCATAATAACAGGAATGTCAATACCACGTTTTTTTCGTTCTTTAAGAAACTCTAAGCCGTCCATAACAGGCATTTCAATATCAAGGACTATAACATCTGGCTTACAAACAGGAATTTTATCTAGTGCGAACTGACCATTCATAGCTCGACCAGCTACTACAAGACCTGGAGTATTATCAACGATTTTTGCAATAATGTTACGCATTAAAGCTGAGTCATCAACTATTAACACGCCAATTTCATATGATTCCATAGTAAACTAGTTTTATGTGCCCTTTTTACACGTTTTTTTGATATAAGCAAGCCCAATTCGTTTTTAAGAATTCGAACTTGGTGTCCATTCCAAACAGAGATTCAGAATGCCCAATATATAAATAAGAATGAGGAGCCATAGCATCCCAAAAGTGATTAATTACTTGCAACTGTGCTGGTTCGTCAAAATATATTAATACATTTCTACAAAAAACGATGTCTAGATTTCTGGTTACTGGGGCGAATTTTAAGTTGTGGTAGTCAAAGCGAATGGTTTTCATTAATTCATCACAAATTTGATATCCGTCTTCTATTTTTGTAAAGTACCGAGAAAGGTATTTTTCTGGAATACCTGTAATTCTAGATGCAGGATAAAAACCTTGTTTCCCAACCATAAGAGATTTAAGGGAAATATCAGATGCCATTATTTCAAAGGAATAAGGAGCTGGAAGGATATCTTTTAAAATCATAGCAATGGTGTAAGGTTCTTCTCCAGTGGAACATCCTGCACTCCAAATACGTATTTTTTTATCAAATTGATTTTTTTTCAGTTCGAGGATATGAGGAACTACATAGTGAACCAATGCATCAAAGTGTGGCTGATTTCTAAAAAAACGAGTTAAATTTGTTGTAACAGCATCAAGAAAAAGTTTCATTTCTTCTTTGTTGCTAGTTATAAGTCTGTAATAATCTTGTGCAGAGGTTAGTTGTTTTTCTCTAAGCCTTTCTTTTAGGCGACTGTCTAGAATCGATCTGTTAGTATCAGAAAAAGTAATTCCACTTTCTGCATAAATCACTTTGCGAAACATATCAAATTCAACATCTGAAAGTAAATCAAGCATAATACTATTCTATATCGGATATAAAAATATGTAAATAACCTTAGAAACTTTTTTAGTAAAAGTTCTATCTTTGTAGTTCCTCTAATAATGCTGTACAGCCCCTAAGAACATCATTATAAGTGTCGTCAAAATTGCCAGTATACCAAGGATCTGCTATATCCCTTGGTAATCCCGCATATTCCAAAAGAAGATGCAATTTATTTTGGCAATCCTCAGGAGCAACTCTTTTAAGATACCTCATGTTATAAGAATCCATGCAGATTATTAAATCAAATTCTTCAAAGTCAGATTCATTAATTTGTCTTGCATAGTGAGTTCCAACTGAAATTCCAACAGATTTAAGTTTGCGAACGGTTCCGTAATGAGGAGGATTGCCTAACTCTTCTCGGCTTGTTCCTGCAGAATCTATGTAAAAGGATTCTTTTAGATTTGCTTTTTGGATTAAATGCTTCATTACAAATTCAGCCATGGTGGAGCGACAAATATTTCCTGTGCAAACAAACAATATTTTTTTCATGTAGTGTTAAAAACGGATTCCTCCTCCTAGAGTGAGTATAGAACCTTCAGATCCAATAGTTAGTTCTGCAGTACCAAAAAATCTATCACTACCAAATCCAATGCCTATGGGTGTTCCCTGTAAAGCAACGCAGGGAATTACAGAATCTGTTTCCGCCCCAAAAGAATAAATCGCCTCTGCTCCTAAGCCAAGACCTCCGAACAAATAAAATGAATCCTTAACTAAATAAGAGTAGCGATATTTAAACATTGCAGAAACATATGAGATACCATATGATTTTTCTTCGTTTTCTGAAGTTGAAATGTTATATGTGGGTGTTCCCCAAGAAACAGAAGCTCCGATGGCATTTCGAGTATCTAAACGACGAAAATATTCTACAGAAATAGTGGGAAGTGTAAAATTTTCTTGTTCATTATCTTTATTATCTATTGCATCCCCAATGGCAGTAAAAGCAGAAACGAAAGTTCCCAAAAAAAGTTCTAGTGCTGGTAACGCTCCGACTTTAATCTGTATTTCATTTTTCTTTTGAATATTTTCTTCTGTTTGAGTAAAAACAAAATTTGTTAAAAGTAAGAAAACAAGAATTATTCCAATAGCTTTTTTCATAGCTTCTCCTGTAATTGCGATAATTTTACTTTTAAGCATATCGGCATAAATGTCAATAAGAATAAACTATTATTTTTCTATATTTGTACCTCTTGATTTGACAATATTGCAAAGATATGATAATTTGTAAAATGAGCATTTCTATAAATGCAACAAGGAGTTAAATTATGCCTAAAACTTGGTTATATATCGGGCTCCCTGTTGCTGGAACTGTTCTTGGATGGACAATTCGCTGGCTGTATGCCAGATTTCAACTATCTGCCTCCGAGCAAAAAGCGGAACGGATAAAACAGGACGCAATAAGAGAAGCGGAAGCACAGAAAAAAGAGATTTTATTAGAAGCGAAAGAACAACTCATTCGGGAACAAAAGCAGCAGGAGCGGGAAAACCGTGAGCGCCGAAGTGATTTACAAAGGATGGAGCGACGTCTTATTCAAAAAGAAGAAGATTTGGATAAGCGAAAAGCCTCTCTTGATAAAACCGAAAGTGATTTTGTAGAAAAAGAACAACATATTGCACAACGAGAAGCTGTTCTTGCAGAAGAAGAGGAAAAATATCGTCAAGAACTTGAACGAATTTCAGGACTATCTGCCCAAGAAGCAAAAAATCTGATAATTCAAACTTTAGAAAACGAAGCTCGTCATGATGCACAGGCTTTGTTGAATAAGATAGAACAAGAAGCTCAGTTGACTTCAGAAAAGAAGGCAAGGGATATTCTAGTTACAACAATTCAACGTATTGCTACAGAAACAACAAGCGACATAACTGTAGCCACTGTTTCTTTACCTAGTGATGAAATGAAGGGTCGTATTATCGGTCGAGAAGGACGAAATATACGTGCTCTTGAAACATTAACAGGTGTTGATGTTATCATCGATGATACTCCAGAAGCTGTAGTTATTTCTTGTTTTGATACTGTGAGAAAAGAAATTGCAAAGGTTGCCCTTGAAAGGCTTATTTCTGATGGTCGTATTCATCCGGCACGAATTGAAGAAGTTGTTCAAAAGGTTACTAGAGAAATTCAGCAGAAGATTTACGAAGAAGGTGAAAAGGTTCTTTTCGATTTAGGTATCCACAATATGAGCCAAGAAGGAGTTCGGGCTCTTGGTCGCTTATATTTCCGTACAAGTTATGGCCAAAATGTTTTGAACCATTCAAAAGAAGTGGCAATTATTGCAGGAATGTTAGCTGCAGAACTAGGAGTAAATCGAGAAATTGCAAAACGAGCTGCTGTTTTGCATGACATTGGTAAAGGTGCCGAAAGCGATTCCGATCAGAACCACGCAGAAGTGGGAATGGATATGGTTCGTAAAATGGGAGAAGACCCAAGAGTTATTAATGCAGTTGGGGCTCACCATAATGACATTGAACCAAATAGCATCGAAGCTATTATCGTTCAAATTGCAGACGCAATTTCTGCAGCTAGACCTGGAGCTCGCCGGGAAACCATAGATAACTATGTTAAGCGTTTGGAGAATTTAGAAACCATTGCAGAAAAATTCACCGGTGTAGAAAAGGCCTATGCAATTCAAGCTGGACGTGAGCTTAGAGTTCTAGTTAATAACGAAAAGATTTCTGATTCAGAAGTTAAAGAATTGGCTAGAAAAATTGCAAAGCAAATTGAAACTGATTTGTGTTATCCAGGAAGAATCAAAATTACTATGATTCGGGAAACTCGAATTATTGAATATGCAAGATAAGGGTTGCTAAAAAAGTTTTAACAAAACAATTCAGTAACTTATTATTTTTAACAAAGTGTACCAAAAAAACAGAACGTTTTGGCGGTACACTTTGTTTTATTTTGCAAAGATATTGATGCATTTATATTCCGGGTGAATGAAAGTGCCAAAGTTTCTGTTATATACATTAAATAATATTTCTGGGGTTAAAATTTCATGGGGGGAACCTTGGAATAATTGTTCACCAATATTTTTTTCTTCAGAAAAAGCAGAAAGTAGCATTAATTTATCTGCAAAAACTGCCGCCAAATTTATATCATGTATCGAAACTAAAACAGATAATTTTTTTTCTTTTGCTAATTTTTTTACAAGTTTTAGTAATTCAAACCTAATTACAAAGTCTAAATTTGCGGCAGGTTCATCCAAAAGTAGGATTTTTGCTTCCTGAGCTAAGGCTCTAGCAATTCGTACTCGTTGGAATTCTCCCCCAGAAAGAGAAAAAACTTGTCGATTCAGCAAATGTGAAATTCCTAAAGTTTCTGCAGTTTGAGCCACAATGTCATAATCTGTAGGATGATATACTCCAGTAAAACTAGTATGAGGAAATCGACCAAATAGAATTATATCTTTTACTAAATAATTCCAAGGACTATTTTCAGTTTGAGGCATGTAGGTCAGTTTTTTTGCTAATTCCTTTTTTTTAAATTCAAGAATATTTTTTTTATCAATGAAAACAGTTCCCTTAAATTTTAATTGTTCTGAATTCGTTCCTGCTAAAAGAGACATTAGGGTTGATTTTCCACTACCATTAGGACCACTTAGACAAACAAATTCACCTGGGTTAAGAGATAAATTTATTTCTTTAAGAATTTGGCGACTATTGTAAAAGGCATGTAATGATTCAGTTTTTAAAACATTAGCTGAATTATTCATGGGAAGTACTCCTTGTTGAAAAAAGAAGAGATACAAAAAAAGGAGCTCCGATTAAAGCTGTTACAATTCCAACAGGCAATTCAGAAGGGGATGCGATTGTTCTAGCAATGGTATCTGCTATAATTAAAAATGTTGCACCCCAGATTAAACTAATAGGAACTAAAATGGAATGTCGAGGACTGTAAATTCGTCTAACTAAGTGGGGAATAATTAAACCTACAAATCCGATTGTGCCTCCGATACAAACTGCAGCTGCTGCACCTAATGAAGCGGAACCAAGGGTTAACCATTGAGCTTTTTTTACGTTTAAGCCTAGTGATAAAGCAGTTGCCCGTCCACCACTAAAAATATCCAAAAAACTTGATGAAAAAATCATTAATAGTGTTGCAACAAAGGACAATGGTAAAACTAAAAAAAATTCCTTCCAACCTTTTCCATTAAAACTACCTAAGGTCCAAACAAACATTTTATGTAATTCGTTATCTTTTAAAAGAATTATTAACGATGTAACAGAAGCAAAAAAGGTGGAGGCAGCTGTACCTGTTAGTAAAATAATAGAAGTGCTGTTTTGTTGCCCTGGAATTTTGGATGCAGCGAAAATTAAAAAAACAGCTAAGGTTGAACCTAAAAAAGCACAAAAAGCAGTTATATTTGATGATAAAAAAGCAGGAAGTGATAAGGCTTGAAATGGAATTAAGGCAGAAAAAACTGCTCCTAGGGCAGCTCCAGAGGAAACCCCCATTACTCCAGAATCAGCAAGAGGATTACGAAAAAAACCTTGAAAAACAGCCCCCGACCCTGCTAGTAAAGCTCCACATAATGCTGCTAAAAAAACTCTTGGTAACCTAATATTCCTAATAATTATTGTAGCGAAAATTTCCGCTTTGTCAGGATTGAATAAAGCTAAAACAATCTGTGAAAAAGTAATTTTTTCTGTGCCATGGGTAATTCCAAGAAAAATTGCAAAAATCAGCGCAAAGAATCCAATAAAAATTTTAACAGAAAACAAAAAATTGTTATTTTTTAGCAAATATGCAAGTTTTTTCATTTTATTCTGCTGAATTTTGATGTATTAGTTGAGCTAATTCCAAAATCATTTGACCGATTCGTGGACCTGGTCTAGAAAATAAATTTGCATCTACCGGAAATATTTTATTTTCTTTTAGGGCTGGAATTTGTTGCCAATTAGTTCGTTGAAAGAAAAAACTTGTATCTCCGGTATTTGTATAATCTGGGAATAAAATTATTTCTGGCTCATAAGCAATAATTGATTCTTCGCTTACTTGGGAATAGGCAAAGGGAATGGAATCAAAAATATTTTTCCCTCCTGCTTTTTCAATAGCTTCGGTTATGAAGGAATCTTGACCACAAGTATAATATGGAGCAGAAGATATTTCCCAGTAAACAGTTGGAACTGTTTTTTTTGTGGCAATTTTTGATGCTTCTTGAATCTGAAGGTCTATTTTTTTTATTAAATCTTTGCCTTCTTGTTCTTTGTTCGTAAGTTTTGCTAGTTGAATTATTTCTTCTTTTACGGAAGAAATTGAATCAGCGGAAGAAACAAAGACTTCAATTCCATATTGTTGTAAAGGTCCGACTAAGTGGTCATGCATTACAGTTGCAACACAAACTAAATCAGGCTGAAAAGAAATTATTTTTTCTAAACTAAGAGATTTGCCATCAAAACCACCAACCGAAGGAATAGAAGAAGTTTCTTCTGGCCAATTACAATAATCTGTTCTTGCTACTATATTTTTTTCTGCGTTTAAAGCAAAAAGAGTTTCTGTTACCGATGGAACAAGAGAAACAATTCTTTGCTTAACCTGATTATTTCCTGAGTTTAGTGTTATTTGATTTTCTCGATTTCCTAAGGTAAAAACTGAACATAAAAAACAAAAGGAAAAAAGTAACCCAAAAATGCATCTTTTCATAAAAACAGTTTAACATAATAATTGCATTAAGTCATTAAAAAGGATATTCTTTAACTATGAAAATTAGCGAAGTAATAAAATCTGGAAAACTTTGTCTTTCTTTTGAAGTGTTTCCCCCAAAGACAGATTCTCTGTATAATTCCGTTGAGCAAGCTGTAAAGGAAATTGCTTCTCTTGAACCTGATTTTATGAGTGTTACATACGGAGCTGGTGGCGGAACTAGCGAATATACAGTTTCTATTGCTTCAGGAATTCAGAAAAATTATAAAGTTCCTGCATTAGCTCACATAACCTGTGTTTCATCCACAAAGCAAGCTGTTCAAGAGCAACTTAAAAAGATAAAAACTGCTGGTATCGAAAATATTCTTGCTTTACGTGGTGATATTCCAGAGGGAATGAATAATTCCTGTGCAGAATTCCAACATGCAAATCAACTTGTTGCAGAGATAAAAGCTACCGGTGATTTCTGTGTTGGTGGAGCATGTTATCCAGAAGGTCATCCTGAATCTGCAAACTCTACAGAAGATATTATTAATTTGAAAAAAAAGGTTGATGCAGGTTGTGAATTTCTTACTACTCAAATGTTTTTTGATAACAATATTCTGTATAATTTTTTGTATAAGATTCGAGAAAAAGGAATTACAGTTCCTATCATTCCAGGAATTATGCCAGTAACCAATGGGAAACAGATAGCTAGAATATGTAAACTTTCTGGAACATATCTTCCTGCAAGGTTCAAGGCCATTGTTGACCGTTTTGGGGATAATCCAAGGGCAATGACTCAGGCAGGAATAGCTTATGCCACAGATCAAATAATAGATTTATTTGCCAACGGAATTACAGCAGTTCATGTGTATTCAATGAATAAACCTGAAGTTGCCAGACAAATTCAAAAGAATTTGTGGGATATTATTGAGAAGGCATAACTTTTTGTGAAAGAAGGCGTAGTTTTTCAATATCATTGCCAATCTAATTCATTAAAGCCTAACATAAAAGAAGTGTATAGGTATTTAGGAATAAGTTCCTGTGGAAAAGAAGAGAAAGAAACTTGTATTCCAAAAGAAACAGAAAATCTTGTGCTAGATTCTATTTTGCAAATGCAACCTTTGCTTAAACCTAGAGCCGTATATGCAACTTTTCCTTTGGAAATAAAGCCACAAAATACAGAATCTTGTTCAGATGAAAATGAAAATGTTGCTTATATAAATTTTGCGGGTTATAGTATTTTAAGTCACCATCTATACTTAAACCTAAAGGGGTGTAGCAAGGTTGTATTATTTGCTGCTACCATAGGTCCTCAGGTTGACGCTTTAATAAAAGGTTTATCTAAACTTGATTCAGCAAAAGCCGCCGTTTTTCAAGCAACAGGTTCTATGTTTGCAGAAGTTTTTGTATCCGAAGTAAATTCTGTTATTGCAAAAGAATTTAACGATGGCAAAATACATCCTAGGTTTAGTCCTGGCTTTGGGGATGTTCCTTTGTCTGTTCAGTCTGTGTTTTTTTCTTTACTTTCTTGTACACAAAAAATTGGTCTAACTCTTACAGATTCTTTTATTATGGCACCAGAAAAATCTGTAACAGCTTTTATTGGTGTGGAATAATTGAAGTAGGGATTTTTTTCTAGATTATAGACTAAAAATATCCACTATGATATATTTTAAAAATGAAATATTTAGCTATTGTATTAATTTGCGTTTGTATTCCAACAATATGTTTATATTTTGTTAGAAAAATTAATCAGAATAAAACATCTTTTTTACATTATATTTTATTTTTCTTTTTTGCAAATGGTCTTTCTTTGCTAATCTTTTGTATTCAGCCAGAAAGAGGTGTTTCTCACTTTTTGGGTCATTTTGTGGAAGTAACCTTTAAATTTTGGATTCAATATGCTTGTTTGCTATTATTCAGTTCTTTGATAGTTGTTTGTACTTTAGGTTGTGTTGATAGTTATAGCAAAATAGATATTACAAAAAAAACCAGAAGAAGAAGTATTTTAGGTTGCATTTATTTTTTACTGGGATGTTTCTTTATGCAAGCTTTGCCTTGGGCTTGTTCTAGATTTCCTATGCAAGAACCTGAAATTATATGGATTACAATAACAAGTCCTTTGAAGGGTGCAGATCCTTCTGGAATAATTGCATTAGTATTATTTGTGATAATACCTGCAATAGTTCTTCAGGTCGTTTGTATTTTAGCTTTGAAATTTTTTTTTTACAAAGATAAAAAAGAATTGTTGTTCCATTATAAATTCTTTTCTATAAAAAAGGATATTCAGTTTTCAAAGTTTTTTTGCGTTTTAACTTTTTTATTTTTCGCTTATGTAATGGTTCATGTTGCAATTGAAATAAAAATAACTCGTTACATAAATTTTATTACAAGAGAAAGACGTGATCCTATAGATTCTCTATTTTACAAAGAAAATTATATTGTTCCAGATACAGTTCAAATCACTTTTCCAGAAAAAAAGCGAAATTTAGTTTATATTTTCCTAGAGTCCATGGAAAGTTCTTACCAAGCTGTAGAAAATGGAGGGTATTTTTCAAAGAACTATATTCCTAACCTAACAGCATTAGCACAAGAAAATATAAACTTTAGCCATATAAATGGTGTTGGTGGAGGAATAGATGCAGCTGGTACTGGATGGACTATTGCTGCTTTGCTTTCAAAAATGGGAGGTTTACCCTATAACTTGCCAACTGTCGGATTTAATCCTGACAATATGATTCATTTTTTGCCAGGAGCAATTACTCTTACAGATATTTTGGCTGAAGCAGGTTATAATCAAAGGTTTATCTTTGGTTCAGAAAAGGGTTTTGCTAGCCGTGATACTTTACTTGAAACCCATGGAAATGTAGAAATTCACGATATAGACTGGTATAAAAAAAATAAAATGTTGTCAGAAGATTATGATGTTTTCTGGGGATTTGAAGATCAAAAACTTTACGAATACGCAAAAAAAGAGTTAGCAGAGTTATCTTCTTCAGATCAACCTTTTATGTTTGGAATGTTAACAGTGGATACTCACATGCCAGACGGTTATATTTGTCCTTTATGTCCTACAGATAAGATAAACGAAGACGATCAAATTCTATCAGTTGTGGAATGTGCAGATAAACAGCTTGGGGAATTTGTTTCGTGGATTAAAGAACAATCTTGGTATGAAAATACAACTGTTGTAATTGTGGGTGACCATTTATTTATGACTTCAAAAGAAAAGGATATTTTTAACGAGCAAAAAGATACCTTTGATGAACAAGCAGAAACAAAGGAGCGTAGATGGGAAAATTCTCTAGGGGAAAGTGTTTTGTCTTCTTCACCTAGAAATTCATCACGTCGTTGGATAAATATTTTTATGAACTCTGCTGTTCAGCCTACAGAAGATGTTATGAAAAACCGTACTTTTTCGTCCTTTGATATGTTCCCAACCGTACTGGAAAGCATTGGAGCCGAAATCGAAGGTAGAAAGTTGGGTTTTGGTTGCTCACTCTTTTCTGGAGAACCTACTCTGTATGAAAAATATGATAAAACCTATGTAAATACAGAAATTTTGAGAAGAACAATTCAGTATAACGAAATACAATAATTCAATATTCAAAAAAAGAGACTTAATTGTTGAAAACTGAGGAATAAATGGTTTTTGATTATTTAATTGTTGGTGCAGGGTTATATGGTGCAACATTTGCTTACTTTGCAACCCAAAAAGGGAAAAAGTGCCTTGTTGTAGACAAGAGACCTTTTTTGGGTGGTAATGTATATTGCCAAAATATTCAAGGTATAAATGTTCATAAATATGGTGCTCATATTTTTCATACCAATGACAAAAAAGTATGGAATTTTGTAAATTCTTTTGTGGAATTTAATCGCTACACAAATTGTCCCATTGCAAACTATAAAGGACAAATATTTAATTTGCCTTTTAATATGAATACCTTTTATCAAATGTGGGGTGTTACAAGTCCTTCCGAAGCCCAAGATATTATTAACAAGCAACGACAAGAAGAAAATATAGCTAAAGTGGAAAATCTGGAGCAACAAGCAATCAGTTTAGTTGGTAAAGATATTTATACTTACTTAATAAAAGAATATACCGAAAAGCAATGGGGCAGAAGTTGCAAGGATTTACCAGCCTTTATAATTAAAAGATTGCCAGTCAGGTTCACATATGACAACAATTATTTTAACGATTCCTATCAAGGAATTCCTATAGGTGGCTACAATAAATTAATTCATGGCTTATTAAATGGAATTGAATGTAAAACCCAGGTGGATTTTTTTGCTAACAAAACTGAACTTGAGCAAATGGCAAAAAAAATCATCTTTACAGGCAAAATAGATGAATATTATGATTATTGTTTCGGTAAATTGGATTATAGATCTATTTCCTTTGAAACTGAAGTTTTGCCTATGGATAATTTTCAGGGAAATGCAGTTGTTAATTATACAAGTTTAGATCAGCCTTTTACCAGAATAATTGAACACAAGCATTTTGAAGTGGAAAATCCTTGCTATAACGAAAAAATAACAGTAATTTCAAAAGAATATCCTACAGAATGGAAAGAAGGTATGGAACCTTTTTACCCTGTAAATGATGAAAAAAATTCCCAGCTCTACGCAAAATATAAAGAATTATCCAAAAAAGAAAAAAATGTTTTATTTGGCGGACGTCTAGGTGAATACAAATATTATGATATGGATGATGTAATATCAAAGGCAATGAAAGATGCAGAAGAAGAAATTAGATAATTCAAAAATTAAAATTTTAGTATGTTGTCATAAACCATCGATTTTACCAGATAATCCAGATGATATTTTTTTACCCATTCAAGTGGGGGCTGCAATTTCTTCTGTAAATTTAGGTTTCCAATCTGATGATAAAATTCAAGGTGCCCACTGCGAAAATATTAGCAAAAAAAATAAAAACTATTGTGAACTAACTGCTTTGTATTGGGCATGGAAAAATATTCAAAAAATTTATCCAAATATTGAATATATAGGATTAAATCATTATAGGCGATTTTTCAACTTTAAGAAAAAAAATGGGTTTTTAGATAGATATACATATTTGGAAAAAGAAATTTCAACCTATGAACTTGATACAAAAAAGATAAACAAAATTTTAAACAAAAATTCTGTAATTCTAGCAAAAAAAAGAAAATATCCCTATTCCCTTGAAACAGATTACGCATATTGCCACGTAAGTGATGATATTAAAACTTTGCGGTTAATTATTTTAGAAAAGTTTCCAGAATATTTATCCAGTTTTGATGATTTTATTGTAAATAACAATGGTTTGAATCATTACAATATGTTTATTATGCCAATTAAAGTTTTTTATGAATATTGTAGTTGGCTTTTTTGTATTTTAGAAGAAATTGAACATAGAATTGATATTTCCAATTATTCAGATGTTCAAAAACGTATTTATGGTTATATGGCAGAAAGGCTCTTAGGGGTTTGGATGCTAAAAAACAAAAAAAATGTTATATATTATCCTGTAAATTGGTATACTGACGATGTAAAAGATAATAAGAGAAAATATTTTTTTTCTCAATTAAGAAAAGATAGAGCATTTAAAGTTAGCTTGTCTTTAAGAACAAGAATAATATATTTTTTGAACAAATTTTTGATTGGTCAGAAACTTCTATCTGCTTATCGAAAAAAGAAATAAGCCAAAATTCGATAAAATCAAATACATATTATTTGTAAACTACGATTTCAAAAAAGCCGATAATATATAAGTAAATTTGGGAGTTGCGGAATGAAACATTCAGAAAGAATCCCTGGTGTGATAGGGTTAATTCTTCTTTTTTTATCAGCAATTTTTTTAGTTGCTTTAATGATACAAATATTAAATATAAATACAGAAGGTAGTATTTTACAAATTTTTTCTTCATTAGGAAGAATTTTATTTGATACATATAATTTTTCTTCGTTGTTAATACCAGTTTTCTTTTTTGTAGCAGGAATTTGTTGTTTTTCTTCAACTTGGTCAAATAAAAAAGGTGTAATTCTTTGTATATCAGTGGTACCATTTTTTACTATTGTTGAAGCAGAAAAATTATATCATACTTTAAATGCTACAGAATCTGGTCCTTTGTATATAATAAAATTAGTAGCCTTAATCGTTATACTAATAATGATTTTGGTAGTAGAATACACTATTGCAATTATTCTTGGAGATAAAGTTGAAAAATGGTGTAGAAAAAGAAGTATTTGGTATTCAGAAGAAGATGAAAAATCAGATAATTCATGGTATTCCTCGGAGGTTTTAACCCTAGATAATGAAGAAAAAGCTACAATAGAACAAAATATAGAAGCTGAAAAAATAACCAGCCAAGAGGATACAGAAACGCAAGTAGAGCTAGAAAATACTGCGGAAACAAAACAACCCTTTAGTAAAGAAATGACCATTGAAGAACTTGAGCAAAGAAACAATTCCGAAAAAGATTTTTGGTCTAACGTTGAACAAGACAACTATGATGAAACTGAAGAATTACCTCAAAGTTCCGCAGAGGCAGCCTTTTTAGCAGATCCCTTTGACGAAGGACTTAAGGAAGAGCAATATGGAAGACTAGATTATGAAACAGAAGATGATGTTACAGAACAAATAGCCTTCAATAACACAAATAAAAACTCTTTACTTAAATCCGTGGAAAACTTGGCAAATAACTTTAAGGAATTGAAAGAAGAGGAATCTACTTTAGAAGAAACCCAAGAAACAGAGTTATACGAAAAGGATAATCCCTGCGAACTTCAAGAAAGCCAAGAAGAAATTCCTTTTGAAAGCGATTATTCTTCTACAGACAGTTTTGAAATAAAAAAAGAAGATTTTCCAGAGGGCTATTCTACTTTAATGAATAATACTAAAGAAGAAGTTGACGAAGAAGTTGAAGAAGAAGAGGATTCTGAAGAAGACGAATATATTCAGCCAGACTTTCCCGCCAAAGAAATAGATACTTCAGAAGATAAAACCCAAGTATTTCTAGATTTTAATTCTTCTTTAGATGATGAAGATGAAGATATCGATTATAGCTTCGATTTTTTCGACACAGAAGATAAAGACGACCTAGAAAGTCAAGATAAGATGGACGAGGATATTATTGATTCAGAAGAGGACTTTGAAACAGAAGCCTCGGATGAACCTATAGAAAATAATTTTAATACAGAAAAAAAGATTAACGAAACTGTTTCTCCAGCTGTTCCTGCAAAAAAACGCCATCAAGCATACAAGATTCCTAGTGAAGGTTTATTAACTAACTATCCAGATGGCGAATACTGGGTAATTGATAGCGAAACAGAAAAGGCTGCGTTAGAACTAAAGGAAACTTTAAGTGAATTCAAAATCGAAGCTGAAGTAACTGGTATTAGAAAAGGTCCAGTAATTACAATGTTTGAGATTCTTCCTGCTCCTGGAGTAAAGCTTAGTAAAATTGGAGCTTTGCAAGATAATATTGCTTTACGATTAGCTGCTTCTAGTGTTCGTATAGTAGCTCCCATTCCTGGGAAACATGCTGTTGGAATTGAAGTTCCAAACAAAGATAGATCTATTGTTAGTTTTAAAGAATTGATTGATACCAATAATCCTGCATTTCAAAATTACGCAATTCCTGTAGTATTAGGAAAAGATATTACCGGCGAAGGTCAAATTATTGATTTAGCAAAGACACCACATTTATTGATAGCAGGTTCCACGGGTTCGGGAAAATCGGTTTGTGTAAATACAATGATTCTTTCAATTTTGTATAAAAGGTCTCCACAAGAAGTTAAAATGATTTTGATTGACCCAAAAATTGTTGAGTTAAAACTATACAATGATATTCCGCATCTTTTGGTACCTGTAATTACAGAATCAAAAAAAGCATTCCAAGCGTTGCAATATTGTCTTTGCGAAATGGAACGCCGTTATGCCTTGCTTGATGGAATGGGTGTACGAGATATTTCTAACTATAACCGTAGAATAAAAGAGAGAAATATTGCTGCAGAAAAATTGCCCTACATTGTTATTATAATTGACGAATTTGCAGATTTAATGGCAACAACAGGAAAGGAACTGGAATCAACTGTGGCACGTTTGGCTGCCATGAGCCGTGCAGTAGGAATTCACTTGGTATTAGCAACTCAGCGACCTTCTATTGATGTAATTACCGGTTTGATAAAAGCAAATATTCCTTCTAGAATTGCTTTTATGGTTGCTTCTAAAATGGACAGTCGCATTATTATAGATCAAGTTGGAGCAGAGAAGCTTTTAGGTCGAGGGGATATGTTGTATGCCTCAGCAACAGACCCTTTCCCAGTACGAATTCAGGGAACCTTTGTTTCCGATTCAGAAGTAGAAAATGTGGTTGAATATGTAAAACAATTCGGTGAGCCTGAATACATCGACGACGAAATGTTTGTAGATGAAGAAGAAATTGATATGGGACCAAATTTATTTGGAGACAGCGATGATCCTTTATACGATCAAGCACTAGAAATTGTTTTGCAAGCAGGAAAAGCATCAGCTTCTTATATTCAGCGTAGATTGAAAATTGGATATAACAGAGCAGCTAGATTAGTTGAAATTATGGAAGAAAAGGGAATTGTAGGACCAGCAAATGGTTCAAAACCTAGAGAAGTAATTCAAATGGGCTTCTAATTCTAGGTTTGAACCATTTTGAAAATATTAAATAAAATGATGAAGATCTGTATTTTCTACCATTTTCATTTTGTAGGCTGTGATGTAGGATCCGAACATTGCCGTTGCACAGTCTATAGCAGCTGCAAAAGAACCAATGATAAATGTTGCTGGTTTCAAAAGTAAATAGCCGGTTTCAAAGCCTCTTCCGTACATTGCACACATTGTAATTAATGCTGTGAAAGTTCCACCTATTGGTAATTCACCTAGGATGAAAGATAAACCAAAGGATGTTCCTGCAATCCAAAAAATATCTGAAACGGAAACACTAAGTTTTGAGTAAGAAGTTAGGATTAAAACAAAGCAGATTGAAGTAACAAGTGCCGTTCCACCCCGTGCAAAAATTGAAAAAATAGGATAGGTTACAGCATTTATTCGTCGCTTGATTCCAAGGCTTTCGTGACCGTGACGCAAGGCAATGGGCAATGTTAGATTTGTATCTCCAGAAAAGAAAGCTACAAGTATTGGACAAATGCTTGCGTATAAAACCTTAAAGGGATGGGAGCCTTTGCAGTAGAAAAAGGTTATTAAAGGATAAATTATACAAGTTATAATAATTAAATCTATGGAAAGCATTATTATTAGTGAAGTGTAAATTCCACTTTTGAATATTGACTGGGCATCCAAAAACCAGGTGCAAGAAATTGCAATCATTCCTATGGCAAGCATATCTACAAAAAAAGCCATTATGTTGTATGAAATGCGAGCTAGTGAATCAAATAAGTTTATGGTTGGTTTAGATGCTATCGGGTCCACGGCACATCCAGCTCCCGCTAAACCTGCAAGAAGGAAAAGTGGTAGCAAAAACATTCCGTCAAGTAATGCTTCAAATCCAGAATATGGGAAAAGTGAAAGAATAAGTTGTTTTATATCGATAGGTTCTGTTACAACCATTTTTCCTGCTGAAATTGGAATATGGGGTAACTTTACAAACAAAATCGAAATAAGACCTACTGCAACTAATATTACAGCAGAAACAACAGTTATAGAAACAATATGAAAGGTAGGGCGAAGCAAATTTTTAGAATTTCTAAGTTTAAATACAGCTGTAGAAACTCCAAAGAACAAAACTGGTAAGATAGTGTATCTACCAAACCTTGTTGCTAATTCCGTTAAGAAAGCAAGAGTTTCTGAAGAAGTTCTTGTTTCAAACGGAATTATCCATGAGGCAAAAAATCCAAGTAGAATTCCAATAATATATTTTATCCAAATTTTCATATTATTAGAATATCCTATGACAAAGCTTTAATCAACTGTATACACAATAAAATTATAGGCTTTCGGGAGTTAAAAATCCTAACACATAATTATCCGTATTTAAGTATTTAGTTGCTAATTGCCTCATGGTTTGAGGTGAAATAGAATCTAAAATATTTTCTTGGGCAACTATTGATTCTATAGGAATACCAGTTAAAACACTTGTGGAAATTGCACTTGCCCAAAATATATTGGTTTTTAGATTAATTTCTTGTTCCCGTCGATAAGATTCTTTTAGTTTTGTCATATAGGAATCATCTAAAAGGTTTTGTTGCAAAGTATTTATTTCTGAAAAAATTGCATCTGTTAATTCTTGTTCTCTTCCTGGTTGGCAGCCAAAGAAAATCTGAATCATATAGCCTCTTTTTGGGGTAAGAATCATTTCTACAAAAACAGAAATGTTATAAGAACCTCCCATATCTTCGCGAATAGATTCTCTTAAACGAATTTCTAATAACTGTTTTAATATTGAAAGCATTTGGTTTTCATATATATTTTGAGTTGGTGAAACTTCCGGAAGCTCTCCACCGAAAGCAAGGAAAACCTGACTTTGCTCTTCCATTCCCCGTTGAACTTTTACAATTTTTTTGCTACTTGGAAAATCTGGTTCTTTATCCACAGGAATTTCCTTTTGATTGGAAGAATCAGGAATTGTAGCTAAATATCTTTTCGCTAATTCTAAGAGCTCCTCTTTGACAAAATCTCCAACAAAAATAAAGGAAAAATCCCTTGGGTTTGAAAATTTTTTTGTGTATATTTTTTTTGCAGTGTTTTTGTCTAGCATACTTGCAAATTCTGGAGTGATTGCGGCTTTTCTAATTTCATCGCCAAAAAGAACTTTTCTTAATTCATCAACGAACACATTTTGTGGTGAAGTATTTCTACTTTCCGATATTAGTTCAATTTGAGACATTAGATTATCCCATGCGGTATCTGCGAAATTTGGAGCTACAAATTTTAAGTGAATTAGTTGCATTAAGGTTTCTAAATCCCTAGAAGCTGCATTTCCACTTAAGCCTTCTGAGTAGTCTCCAATATATGTATTTATGTTTACATTTTTGCCGGCTAATTTTTTTTGTAAATCAGTGGCAGATAAATTGTTTAACCCAGAAGCAGCAACATAATCTGTGGCAAATAAAGCGGAAGGAACATCTTTGTCTGCCACAAGAGAAACTCCGCCTGGACTAACACAGTCGAAAATTATTTCGTTAGGCTTAAAATTTGTTTTTAGCAAATAAAGAGTTGCTCCATTGGAAAGTTGGTAAGTTTCAATATTTGTGTTAGGGTCAGATTCAATGAATTTTGCACTTCCGAATTCTTCAGGAATGATTTGCCAAGGTTTATTTTCGGTGGTATCGATATAGGGTTTTAATTCCTCTGAGGGCTTGTAATTTTTCCACTGATGAAGAAGTTCTTTTTCTGAAGGAATGTCTGTGGCATTTAAAGGTGCCTGTACCAACATAAGGAACCCTGTGTTAGTAAAAATATTTTTTGCGGCTTTATTTATATCTTTTAATGAAATTGTAGGTAATATTTTGTTGTATAAATTGTAAATTTCTTGAGGAGATAAAACGACAGCTCCTGTTAAAGCATGGTTTATGAGCTGACTTGCTATCTGGCTAGAAGGAATATTTGTTCTGGTAAGATAAATTTGTTCAACTTGTTTCTCTAAGAATTCTTTTTCCCTGGAAAGTTCTTCTTGTACAGCACCAAATTTTTTGTATCGTAACACTTCATTTAGCAGTGTAGAAAGTCCCTTTTGAAAATTACCAGGTTGAGGTACAAATCCAACCATATTGAATGTTGAATTTTTTGATAAACTTACAGAATTTGCTATAGAATCTACCCAAGGAGCATTTTCAGATTGGGAAATATCTGAAAGTCTAGTATTTAATATGCTAAGAACTATGGAATTTATAACATTATCTCGGAATTGAGCTTCTGTTTTTACTGGATTATAATCCACTTGTTCTAAGATTTGAATTAAGGAATAAGGCTGCTCTTTGTCACGGAAAATTAGGACAGCTTCTTCTTTTTGCTTTGGAATTGAAAAATTAGGGCTTGTTAAAGTTTCTTCTGAAGCAGGAATATCTGACATTACCCGTATAACTGCTTGTTCAAGATATTTTGCATCGGCTGCACCAACGATTACGATGGACATTAATTCTGGACGATACCATTTTTCGTAAAAGTCTACAACTCGTTGTCTGGGAATATTTTCAATTATTTCCATATCACCAATGGGAATTCGTTTTGCATATCGAGAATCTTTGAGTAAAAAAGGAGTCTGTGCATCGAGAAGTCTGCCACTAAGGCCTCTGCCTAAACGCCATTCTTCAATTACTACGCCTCTTTCTTTGTCCAATTCTTCTTGGTCGAAAGTAAGACCATCTGCCCAGTCTTTTAATACAACAAGTCCTGTTTCTAAGGCTTCGACATTATCTGCTGGGAGTTCAAGCATGTATACAGTTTCATCGAAAGAAGTATAAGCGTTTACTTCTGGTCCGAAAACCATCCCGATACTTTCAAAATAATCAACTAATTGATTTTGAGCAAAGTGTTTTGACCCGTTAAAAGCCATATGTTCAACGAAATGGGCAACTCCAAGTTGGTCATCTTCTTCCATATTAGAACCTGCGGCAATAACAAGACGTAAAAGAATTCTGTTTTTAGGATCGTGATTTTCTTGAATATAATAGGACATCCCATTGTCAAGTTTTCCACTTACTATTGCAGGATTTTGTTCTAACAGTACAGAAGAAAAATTTTCTGATTTAGTGCTTGCACAACCGAAAAAACTGAAGGTTATGAAAAGCACACCAAAAAGTAATTTCCATAAATTAAAAATGATTTTTTTCATATTTTACCCTTTTTTTTTATTATAATGCAGATTAGACAGATAATCAAAAAAGATTATCTGCCTTTAACTTGTGGAAATTAAAAAATTAATGTTCCATTTTCAAGTACAGTTTTAGATGTTCCATCTGAATAGTTGAAAATAATAGTTGGGTCTTTAACAACACAATCTAAGTGAATTAAAGACGGGGCATCCCCATCGTAGTTTGCTCCAATGGCAAAGTGGCAAGTGCGAAAGGCTTTCTCGTCTTCTAACATATTTCCAGTAATCTTTGCGGCAGGATTTAATCCGATTCCCAGTTCGCCAATGTTTCTAGCATTACGACTATAAATTGCTCCTTGTCCAGAAGGAAGTTTGCCTTCTTTTTCCATTTGTAAAGCAGTTTCTTGGGCACAATTTATGGTGTCCAGAAGTTTTTCTGCTTCTATTCCGCCCGTGATTGTAGTAACAAAGCCTGCTTTTACATCTACAATAATAGGAGTTTGAATAATCATGTCCCCCTTATTAATCGTCATTGAACCGTCAAAAACAATTTTTCCATTGCAACCTGTTTCTTTGCCGTCTCCAACCACAGGACTAATAAAAACTTCTCCAGCAGGAATATTTCCACCGGTTCCACTATAACAAAAATTTCCGTCGTCCATCATGGAAATTCTACCTGCAACAGGAACAATTATGTCTGTTCCTGCGGGAGCTGTAACGTGTACAGATTCAACGCCTTCATAAAGTTTGCTTAGGGTTTCACATCTTTCCTTTAGCAATGCGTAATCGATATCCACGGTTCTAGAAAACATATCAATAGTGATTCCTGGAGTCCAAACTGCTCGCATAGTTTTTTTACCATGTAACAAATAGTCAAACATATGGTCATAGGTTGAACCGTCTGCTGCAACTAGTGGTTCTTTAATTGCCTGGGAATCTTTTCCTAGCTTATTTTCCGAGATAGAAAAAAATACATCCGGTTCAGTTTTTAAAGCGGCAATAACTGCGGCGTCGGCATAATCCATAGAAGCCTTTTCTGGTTGTACAATCAGAATTGCATTTGCTTCTTGTGCTATACACTGATCATAAATTGCTTGAGAAATAATTTCTGTTTCTGGTATTCCATTTTTTAAGGTTCGATTGGTAACGATAAGGACATTTTCTCCTTTTTTTACTTTGCAAACTTCGTTTACTGTTTTTTTTGCTGCAATAGTAATTTTTTCTTGTAAGTCTTCGCTAAAGTTCATTGTTTATTCCTTTTATAGTTAAAGATTTCTTTGGTTCATAGGTGTGTATTCTTTTCGTCCAGAAACTGATTTATAGGCAGGACGAATAATTTTGCCGTTATTTGCCAGCTCTTCAATTCGATGTGCTGACCAGCCTGCAATTCTAGCTGTGGCAAAAAGTGGCGTATAAAGCTCTGGAGGTAAATCCAACAGTTTATATACAAATCCTGAATAAAAGTCTATGTTTGCACTAACCCCTTTATACATTTTTCTTTTGTGGCTAATAACTTGTGGCGCCAGAGATTCAATTTTTGAATATAATTCATATTCTTCGGTTGCGTTTTTAGATTTAGCTAGGTCTTCTACGTGAGAACGGAAAATTAAAGATCTAGGGTCTGAAAGGGAATAAACTGCGTGCCCGATTCCATAAATTAATCCACTTTTGTCAAAGGCTTCTTTGTTCAATATTTTTTCTAGGTATGCACAAATTTCTTCTTCATCTTTCCAGTCTTTTACAGAAGCTTTGATATCTTCAAACATTTGAACAACTTTTATGTTTGCACCTCCATGTTTTGGACCCTTTAGTGAACACAAAGAAGAAGCTATAGCAGAATAAGTATCTGTTCCTGAGGAAGTAACAACATGGGTGGTAAAAGTTGAATTGTTTCCTCCTCCATGCTCAGCGTGTAAAACAAGGGCTAAGTCTAAGATTTTTGCTTCTAGGGCTGTAAATTTAGAATTTGGTCGAAGCATATGCAAAATATTTTCTGCTATTGAAAGCTTTTTTTCTGGTGTGTGAATAATTAAGCTTTGTTTATTGTAGTAATATGCATAGGATTGAAAGCCATAAACCATTAAGCTAGGGAATTGAGCAATTAGTTGTAAACATTGACGTAATACGTTAGGAATTGAAGTGTCTTCTGCTTTTTCATCATAGGTATAAAGGGTAAGAATACTAGTTGCTAATTGATTCATCATGTCGTGACCAGGTGCATTCATAATGGTATTTCTTAGAAATTCGTCAGGCAAGGCCATCTGGCTAGAAAGTAATTTGCAAAATTCAGTATATTCTTTGTTGGTTGGTAAATGACCCATTAGAAGTAAAAAACATACTTCTTCAAAACCAAATCTAGATTCGCTTAAAAAACCTCTAACTATATCTTCAATATCATAGCCACGATAGAACAACTTGCCTTCGCAGGGAATTAAGTCTCCTTCTTCAATTCGATAGGCTAATATCTCCGATATTTCAGTAAGGCCTGCTAAAACACCTTTTCCACTTATATCCCGAAGTCCACGTTTTACTTCATACTTTGCATACAATTCAGAGTTAATTATGTTACTAGCATAAGCGTATTCACTATAAGTTTGAATTAATTCATCCACGGACATAACTCCTCCAAAATATAAAGGTTCTATGTTCAAAGTGTAAGTAAATTTTTTTATTATGTCAAACTGTAAAAGCTCATTTTCAAGATTTACTCAGAGAATTAAAATTCGTTTTTTCACTTGTAAAAAAAGCCTTGCCCTTGTAATATATACTTATGGGTGTTTCAGATTTCGTTCATCTTCATGTTCATTCGGATTATTCACTATTAGATGGTGCAGCAAAAATTAAAGATTTGATTTCTAGAGCCAAAGAACTTGGTATGCCTGCCCTTGCTTTAACAGACCATGGAAATATGTTTGGAGCTTTGCGGTTTGAACAACAGTGTCATAAAGCAGGAATTAATCCTTTGGTTGGATGTGAATTTTATGTGGCTGGAGGTAGCCGCCATGAACGAAAGGGTACCGAACAAGGAAATAAATATTATCACTTAGTTTTGATTGCAAAAAATGTTGAAGGTTATTGCAATCTTATGATGTTAAATTCTCTTTCTTTTACAGAAGGAATGTATTATAAACCACGCATAGATGAAGAACTAATACGAAAATATTCTGGGGGACTTGTTTGTTTAAGTGCTTGTATTGCAGGTCAACTGCCACAGCTTTTATTATCAGGAAAAGATCAAGAAGCAGAAGAATTGGTTCTTTCTTACAGAAGTATTTTTGGAGCAGAAAATTATTATATTGAGCTACAAGATCACGGGATAGAAGAACAAAAACGTGTTTCCCCAAAACTTATTGCTTTAGCAAAAAAACATAATATTCCTATGGTAGTGACCAATGATATTCACTATGTATTACAAGAGGATTATGAAGCTCAAGATGTTTTGCTGTGTATAGGAACAAAAAAAACATTAAATGACCCAAAACGTATGAAATTTGATGGTACGGAATTTTATATGAAAACAGGGGAGCAAATGGCTGCCCTGTTTCCAGAATATCCGGAAATGATTGATAATACTTATCGCATAGCACAAATGTGTGACCTTACAATTCCCCAGTATACAACAGCTCAGTTAAAAGATTGTTTACCTGTGTACCAGATTCCATCAGGATTTAAAACTCAAGATGAATATGTTAGACATCTTGTGTATACAGGTTTGGAAAAACGTTACCAGGTGATTACAGATGAAATTCGACAAAGAGCAGAATATGAATTAGGTATAATTTTCCAGATGGGTTTTTCTGGCTATTTTTTAATTGTTTGGGATTTTATCAACTGGGCTAAACAAAACGATATTCCTGTTGGACCAGGTCGAGGTTCTGGTGCAGGTTCTATCGTAGCCTATGCAATGGCAATAACGGATATAGACCCGCTTCGCTATAGTTTAATTTTTGAACGATTCCTTAACCCTGAACGAATTTCTATGCCTGATTTTGATGTGGATATTTGCTTTGAAGGAAGGCAAGAAGTTATTGAATACACTCGCCGAAAATATGGAGACCCACAGGTTGGGCATATTGTAACTTTTGGAACTTTAAAAGCCAAGGCTGTTATTAAAGATGTAGGACGAGTTTTAAATATTCCTCTTAGTGAAGTAAATATGCTTACAAAACTTGTTCCAGAAGGAGCAAAGGTTTCGCTAAAAGATGCATTTGAAGTGAACGAAAAAATACCTAATTCTGGGCAGTTGGCACCTTACCGAGAGGACCCAAAATACAAAAAATTGTTTGATTTATGTTTTAAACTGGAAGATGTAAATAGAAATACAAGTCTTCACGCTTCTGGAATTGTAATTGGAAAGTCTCAGCTTTCGGAATGGGCTCCTTTATACAAGGATTCTAAAACTGGTAAAGTTGCTGTGCAATATACAATGGATATAATTGAGCCTTGTGGTCTTGTGAAAATGGATTATCTTGGTTTAAAAACATTAACTTTAATAAAACATGCCCAACAGCTTATTCATAAAAAACCAGGCTATGAAAATTTTGATGTGAATACTGTTTCAGAAACTGATGAAAAAACCTTCAAACTGTTTTGTAATGGTCAAACAAGTGCTGTTTTCCAGTTTGAAAGTTTAGGTATGCAAAAAGTACTAAAACAGGCACAGCCACAAAAAATAGAAGATCTTATTGCTTTAAATGCTTTATATCGTCCTGGACCAATGGACTATATTCCTGATTTTATTCAGGGAAAATTCAATCCGTCAAAGATAAAATATCCAGACCCTTGCCTAAAGGATATTCTTGAAGAAACCTATGGAGTTATGGTTTACCAAGAACAGGTAATGCAAGTTGCTCAAAGAATTGCCGGCTACAGTCTTGGCGGTGCAGATATGCTACGTCGTGCCATGGGAAAGAAAAAGCCCGAAGTAATGGTAGCAGAAGAAGCTAAATTTGTTGAAGGTGCGGTAAAAAATGGTTTTTCTGCAGATCATGCCAGGGAAATTTTCAACATAATGGTTCCTTTTGCAGGATACGGATTTAATAAAAGCCACGCTGCAGCATATTCAGTTGTTGCCTATCGTACGGCTTATTTAAAAGCCAACTTTCCTGCGGAATTTATTGCAGCCAACTTAACAAACGAAATTTCCTCCACAGATAAATTGCCTGTGTATATTGCAGAAGGGCGAGCTATGGGGCTAGAAATTGAAGCTCCGGATATAAATCGTTCAGATAAGTTTTTCGATGTTGTAGATGGTAAAATTGTATTTGGTTTGATGGGAATAAAGGGTCTAGGCGAAGGAGCTGCAGATTATATTGTTTCTGAGCGAAAAAAGAATGGGCCATATCAGTCTTTTATTGACTTTTTAGAGCGAACCACTTCTCATGAAGTAAACAAAAAAGCAGTGGAAGTTTTAGTAAAAACCGGTGCTTTTGATAAACTTGGACAGAACAGAGCTACTTTAACTGTAAATATGGAAATGGCCATGAACTATGTGGAACGAAAATTAGAAAGCACACAATTTGGCCAAGTGAGTCTGTTCCTTGATTCTGGGGAAAAAGAATTTGCAGATTTTGAATTCAAACAGATGGAAGAATTCCCTTTTTTAGAACGATTGGAAATGGAACAAGAATGTATCGGTTGTTATATTTCGGGGCATCCCTTGGACGAACATCGTAATCTAATAAAAACTTGTTCAAATATTTCATCAATGCATTTAGATAGAGCTCAGCCAGATAAACAGTATCAAATTATAGGGTTGCTAAAAGAATTAAATCCTATAGTTACAAAGTCGGGAAAACCCATGGCATTTGCTACTTTGGAGGATTTAAATGGAACTATCCCCTTGGTGTTTTTCCCCAAAATTTGGAAAGATGTTTCCTCTTTGATTCAAAATGATACGCTTACTGCTTTGGTAGGAAAAATTGATAACTCAAAAGAAGCTGTATCTTTTTTAGTGGATAAGGTTGAAAATATTTCAGATTTAAAATCTAAACAGAATTGGGATGTGCATATTCAATTAGAAAAGAATTTTGCATCGGAAGAACAAATTTACCCAATCCGTGATTTTTTATTTGGCACTTCAGGTAATTCTTGTGTATATTTTCATATAGATACTAACCAAGGAACTCATATTATTCGTGCAAATTCACAAATAAAAGTTCCTTGCACAGATTCCTTTCTTGCAGAGTTGGAACAACAACCTCTGGTTATATCAGTATGGAAAGAATAAGGTTTGAAAGAAGCCTTATTTAAGGAGAGTTATTTTGGGTATTTTATTATTACTATCTAATATTGTTTCAATTTATGGGGTTTTGTGTTTTATACGAATTATTTTAACCTGGGTTCCGTCGATGAACTATAATAAATTTACCTTATTTTTAGGAAAAATTTGCGACCCTTATTTGAATATTTTTAGGAATATTAAATTTTTTCGCATAGGATATATGGATTTTAGCCCAGCAATTGGAATGGGAGTAATTGTAATTGTTTCATCTTTGTTAAAATCCATTGCACTGCAACAACGCATAACTGTTGGGGGGATTTTAGCAGCAATCATTTCTATGCTATGGTCGATTGTTTCTTCTGTATTATCTTTAATAATTGTTTTAATGATTATTCGTCTAATTGTTTTACTTTTTGAATCAGGGAGACCATCCGTCTTTTGGCATGGGTTTGATTCAGTTTTTAACCCCATGGCTTATAAAATTTCTTCTTGGTTTTCTTCTCAAAAAAAACAATTTATGACTCAAAAAAAAGCATATATTATTGGAATTGTGGTTCTTATCGTTTTTAAACTTCTTGCAGATTTTCTTTTACGAGTTGTGGTTGTTCTTTTATATAAACTTCCTATTTAGACGGAAATTTGGCGGTGACTAATGAAACTTTCAGAAATTGAAACCCCTATTTCCTCTCTTTCTGGGGTGGGTCCTGCTAAAGCAAAACTTTTTGCAAATCTTGGAATTTTTACTGTGGCGGATTTGTTGACCTATTACCCTAAAGATTGGGAAGACAGAACTCGCCGTGTTACCTTATCTGAATATGCTTGTACTTCAAAAGTACATACTGTTGCGCAAGTAATTGGTCATACTTGGTTTGGTTTTGGGTCTATGAGAACCTTGAAAATTACTATAACCGACGGAACTGCATCTGGGGAACTTGTGGCGTTCAATCGACCTTTTTTGGAAAAATCCTTGCCTGTAGGTTCGATTGTTGCCATTACAGGTCATTTTTCAATTAAATATGGGCATTTACAAAGTACTAGTTTTGAAGTTGAATTATTAGACAAAGATGATTCTCTTGAAAATTATAAAGGAACAATAGTTCCTGGTTCTGCAGTTTTACCCATTTATTCTTTGACAGCAGGGATAACAAATGCTTATATACGTAAGGTTATGGCAAAAGCTCTTAAAGAATATGGTCGAGGCATAGAAAACGAAATTCCTTTAGACTTAATTGTAAAAAGGCAACTATTACACAAACAAGAAGCAATTTGGGGTATCCATTGTCCTAAAACTTTGCAACAAGCCTTAGATGCCAAACGCACCCTTATTTACGAAGAATTATTTCATTTTCAGTTGGCAATAGGTGCTAGAGCCCTAGAACATAAGGGACGATTGCCAGATATTGATTTTACAGAAAGCCAAGAACAATTTGCTCCAGAAGAAATCCAAAATTCATTTATTGCTTCTTTAACTGAAAGGCAAAAAGCTTTACTAGAAAGATTGCCCTATGAATTAACCGAAGATCAAAAAAAATGTATTTTGCAAATAAATATAGATCTTTCTAAAACTGAAAAAACTGTGGCTCTAGCAGCAGAAAAAACATCCTTATTTAATATGGCTCGTCTAATACAAGGAGATGTGGGTTCTGGAAAAACTTTGGTTGCATTTTTTGCGTGTCTGTGGATAGTAGACCATGGTGGCCAATGTGCAATTATGGCTCCCACTGAATTGCTTTCTAGGCAACATGCGGAAAATGCAGCAAAGCAACTGGAGTCTATAGGAGTTAGGTTGGCTTTTTTAACAGGAAACATAAAAAACTCAGGCAGAGGTCCCTTACTAAAAGCCTTAAAAGAAGGTGAAGTTGATATATTGATTGGAACTCATGCTCTTTTTTCTAGAAATGTGCAATATAAAAATCTTAAACTTGTAATTGTAGATGAGCAGCATAGATTTGGTGTATTGCAAAGAAATGCTATTCTAGAAAAAGGAAGAAGGCCTTGTCCAACAAATCCTAACTTATATATGGTTCCTTCTCTTTTAATGCTAAGTGCCACTCCAATACCCAGAACTTTGGCTCTTACAGTATTTGGTGATTTAGATATTTCTATCATAAAAACAATGCCAAATGGAAGGTTGCCTATAAAAACTTATTTAACTCGGATGGGTAACGAAGCAAACGTATACGAATTTGTGCGAAAGGAAATAAAATCTGGTCACCAAGCATATTTTGTTTATCCTCGAATTGAAGAGGGTGAATTTTTTGAAGAAAAAGACGGTTTGGAAATACAAAGTCCAACTGGACAAGGCGTACATGGTTCAAAATTAAAGTCTGCGGAAGAAATGTTTATTTTTTTAAGCCAACAAGTTTATTCTGATTTTAGATTAGCATTAATTCACTCTAGGACAGAAGAGCAGGATCAAGTTCAAATTCTAGAGGATTTTCGTACTGGTAAGATTCAAATTTTAGTTGCTACAACTGTTGTAGAAGTTGGGGTAGATGTGCCTAATGCTACTTGTATGGTTATTGAACATGCAGAACGATTTGGTTTATCCGCTTTACACCAACTTAGAGGTCGTGTTGGTCGAGGAACAGCTCAGTCCCATTGTTTTTTAATTTATGGAAACAACTTAACTTCTTTAGGCAAAGAAAGGATGAAAGTTTTGCGAGAAACTTCAGATGGTTTTGTTATAGCCGAGCAAGATTTGAAACTTCGTGGTCCCGGAGAGGTGACAGGTATTCAGCAGTCGGGATATCTAACTTTGGGAATTGCAGATCCTCTTCGAGATTCCCAACTGCTTGAACTTGCCCGAATAGATGCTTTTATTCAGTTGTCAAAGGCTGACTAAGCAACATAGGCGGATAAATGATTTGTTTTAGGCGAATTTTGTAATCTGTTTATTGCTTTCTTTTCAATTTGCCTAATTCTTTCTTTTGTTAGGTTGAATTTGTATCCAATTTCTTTTAATGACATTGATTTATTTCCATTTAGGCCATATCGGTATCGTAAAATGGAAGCTTCTTTTTCGGAAAGAGAAGCTAGTACTTCATCGATATCTTCTTTTAAACATTTGTTTATAGCTTCGTTTTCTGGAGTATCGTAGCGTGTTTCTTCTATCATATCAGAAATATTTGCACCCTCTGATTTTGGATTAGAAATTGGAGCATCTAAAGAAATCATTTCTTTTGAAATATTTAACATTTCGTTTACATGAGAAGCAGTAAGTCCTAATATACGTGCAACTTCTTTAATCTCATCGGCTTCTGGGTTTTCTGTTGCAACATTTTTGCGACATCGTTCAATTTCGATTAGTTCATTCACTTTGTTCATTGGGAGGCGAACAGTTCTTGTTTTTTCGTAAATAGCTTTTAGGATAGTTTGACGAATCCACCATACAGCGTAAGAAATAAAACGATAACCTTTTGAAACATCAAAGTGCTCAATGGCAATTAGCAAACCAATATTTCCTTCGCTAATTAGTTCTTCTATTTCCAATCCTCTGTTTTGGTATTTTTTTGCAACATTAACAACGAAGCGAAGATTTGCATTTACAATTTTATTTCTAGCTAGAATATCGCCTTTTGCAGCTAAAAGAGCAAGTTCTGTTTCTTCTTCTGGAGTTAATAGAGGAATCTTTGTAATGTCTTTTAAATACATAGCAACGATGTTTTCTTGAGAAGAAGTTTGTTTATTATTTTTTGATACCATGTAAATCCCCTTATATGTGTTTATTATTTATATGCAAAATATATGCCAACTTTCAGATTTTTTATAAAAAAACAAAATAAATGAAATTATTGATTTTAAGTACTTATAATATAAAGAGTTAGTGTTATAGGTTGTTTTTTATAAAAAGCTTTGCAGGAAATAAGTTTTTTTGTTTAATATTTAAAAGTGAGTAAAAATGATACAGTGTTTTTTTTATGAACAAATAGCGAGTATTTTTGACACAGTTTTTTCTAGAGAAATATCAAGAAAATATTTTCGTTTTTTCCTTGACGAATATTAGTTTCATCTTTATATTTTATAGTAGAATTATACACCATATGGAGGAATTTTATGAAAGTAAGACCTTTGGCTGATCGTGTTTTAGTTAAAACAGAAAAAACTGAAGCTAAAACAGCCAGTGGAATTATCATTCCTGAAACCGCACAGGAAAAAACCCAGACTGCCACCGTTGTTGCCATTGGTGATGACAAAGAAAAAATAAAGGTTGCTGCTGGTGATCGTGTTATGTACGACAAATATGCTGGTACAGCTATAAAAATTGACGGTGAAGAGCATCTAATTCTAAAAGCAGACGACATTATTGCAATAATCGATTAATTGAAGTTTATGCTTTTATTTGCCGGGAACTAGTTTGGTTTCCGGCTTTTTTATTTTATTGAAGAAGTAGCTATTTTATTTTGAAGAATTCTAGCTTTTCCATGGTCTGGAACAATGGATAAACAGTAATCAAGAGAAACTTCTGCACCTGTAAAATCACCTGTTATATACTGAAGGTTTGCCATACGATACATGATATCAGCTTTAGATGTAGAATCCTTTGCAATTCCTATTGCCATGCTGTACATTTCTTTTGCTTTTTTTGTTTGACGACTACCTGCAAATAATTCAGCCATATTAATTATTGTTGAAACATCAATTTGATATGTGGCTAATTCTGCAAGATTTTGGTTTATTTCTGTTTTATCCCGTAGTAGCAATTCGTAAATGTAAAGGGCAAGGGGAAAATTTGGGTTTTCTTCTGTTGCAGAAAAATATGCAGCGTAAGTACATTCTTCTGGAGACATTTTTTCTATAACTTCTGGATAAGAACTGGAGCCATAAGTTTGAGCTAGGTAAATATCAAATAATTTTTTTGCATCAGCAATTTTGTCTTGTTGTAGTAAAAATGGAACAGCAACTTTTAATAATGGTTCTGGGCAAGCTTGACCTAAAGAATATTCTTCTATCAAAAGCCAAAGTTGTGCTATTTTTTCTTCAGGTAGCTTTTGTGGCACAACTTTATTGTCGTTTTCAAAAAGAAATAATAAAGCAGCTGCCTGACTTGTTTCATCCAATTCTTTTGCTTTTTCTAGTACCGCAAAGGCTTGGTCAAGGGACAATCTGGCTATTTTATCGTATTCTTTCATACTGGCTGATCTGAAATTAGTTTGACGCAATTCCTTTGCAAGAATATCTTCTTGTGGAATATCAAGACAGCGAATAGCAAAGTCGGCATATAAATTAACCCCAGGTAAATATTCTGGGTATTTTTCAGTTAAAATATTAAGATATTCATATTCTTGATTCCAATTATTATTATCTTTTGCATATTTTGCCACATTGTAGTATATTTGTGGAGGTAATTTTTGATCTGTGGTTTCTTGAGTAATCAACTTTTGGCGAATGTTTTCTGCTGCAGAAAATTCTTTTAGAATACTGTAAGTATCTGCTAGTAAAAGTTGGGAATCTATGGAACTTTGATTTTGCAAATGTTCTATGGCTGAATTGTATCTTTTTGAGTCATAGGAAATGCATGCCCAAAAGTATGGGTTTTTAACATTGTCTTTTGGTTGAAAATTATAGGCTTCTTGATATTGACCTTCTAAAACGGTAACTATAGCTGCATTTGTTAGCCAAGCTTCATCTTTTGTTGAAATATAAGCACTTGCGTAAATCGGAGCATAATCTTTTGAAAGAAAATCTGTAACGTCTTGCGTTACTGCTTGTTGCAGTTTGAATTCTGCTAAAATTGATTGATAAGGTGTATCTGTAAGTTTTTCAGCTAATTGGTATGCTTCTATGGTGCGATTTTGATTATGCAAAAACCATGTATAAACGGCTAAAAGTTCATTGTTTTGGGGGAAATCCTTTAATCCTTGCTTTAGACATTTTTCTGCATCTTGAATGTTTCCCAACTGGATATATCTTCTGTATACACCGATTTGATCCATGGGATTTTTTGCTTGTTTTGCAGTTTTTTTCAGTAAATTTGTGGCAGATTTGTAATCTCCTACAGAGATAAAATTATCAACACTATCTAATTTAGAAGTAAAGGATTGTTCCTGTGATTTGTTTCCACAAGAAATAAAGCACAAAAAACAGAGAAATGCTATGCAAATCTGTAATATTTTTTGTGCTTTCATTTAATTCTTCCTATAGATTTTTTTCTTTTCTTATATTGTCTAAAACTGCATTCACGAATTTGAATGAATCTCCAGGACCAAAATCCTTTGAAATATCTATGGCTTCGTTAATAACAATAGTAGGGTGAATATCCAACTGATAAAGCATGGAATAAACACTAATTCTTAAAATTGCTAGGTCAACCTTGTTAATTCTTTCAAAATCCCAAGAATCCAAGTGTTGCTTAATTAAGGCGTCGATTTCATCAATGTGTTCAACTGTTCCTACTACTAAAAGTTTTGCAAAAACTGCTGTTTCTTGGGAAGAATCATTGTCGCCTCCTTCTTTACCATTAGATGAGTCAAGGGGGGGTGCCCAAGGAAAGGTCAATAATTCTTCTACAGGTACATTGCCCATATCCCAAGAAAATAATGCTTGAAATGCTAGGATTCTTCCTTTTCTACGTGCCACAAGCCTTACCAATTCTCCAAGAGTTTATCTAAAGCACTACCACTCTTAAGCATTTTGTAGTTTTCTGCTACACGAAGATTTTTTGTTACATCTTCAACTGCTTTTGACATATTTTGAGCTTGTTTTTGTTGTGCAAGATTTAGTTTTATAAATTCATAAACAGTGGTTGTTGAATCAGGTTGAATTACATCGCTTAGAGTAAGAAGTTTTGCATCGTATTTATCTCTAATGATATAAAATTGAAAATCTGTAGCAGTTGAACTTAGCTCAGAATAATGGCCTACGTTTTTGGTGAATAATTCCATAAGACCTTTGTAATTAATACCTAGTTGCATAGCGGCTTGTTCAGTTTTGCTAATGAAAATGTCGCCAGCCTGAAAGGAGTTATCTGTTTGCTGTAAGATTTTAAGCTTGTCCGGAGAAGTTTTGTTGCTTTTTAATTCTTCTAATAAAGTTGTAGCCTTTTTGCGTGCTGCTTTTTCATCATTATTTTTAGGAACAATAACTAAAAATAATTTTAGAATATCACTTTGGAAGAAAGCACTTTTTTTAAGTTCGTAATAGCTACGAATTTCTTCGTCGGTAGGCATTGAAGCTGCCATAATTTCATCTTTTTTTGTATTTAAGATATACTGCTGAGCAATTAGCTGGTTTTTAAGATATGATTTGTATTCTTTAAGGTTCATTCCGACTTGGTTTTGAATGTATTCATCCAAACTCAATCCTGTTTGTTCTTTAACCAACTGTGAAAGTTGAGCTTCTGTAAGAGGCTGACCTAACTGTTTTTGCATATTGTCCAAGAAAAATTCATTAACTTGGGCATCTGTTAATGAAATTCCAGATTTTTGTGCTGCTTGAACAATAAGTTTTTCGTTAATCATACCATCTAGAATTTCTTTCTTTTGATCAACTGTAAAAGAAGTTAGTCCTGTTTGCAATTTATAAGATTCTACTCTTTGTTTTAATTGCATAAGTGTAATAGATTCTGTTTTAGTGATATTAATGGTTGCCAATGGTTGTAAATCAGTACTTTGAGCAAAAACTGAAGCAACACAAAAAATCAATAAAGAAAAAAATATAACTCGTTTCATTCAAAAAACTCCTCTGAAACTAAATACGCATTTTGCGTTTTACTTATTTATCAAATATAACAGACAAACGTCCGTTTTGTTACAATTAGTAATTAAGAAATTACAGCTTTTATACGACGTACTCCAGCAGAAGAAGATTGTTCTTTCTTGATTTTGAATGTTCCGATAAGACCAGTGTGTTCAACATGTGGTCCACCGCAAACTTCTTTTGAAAAATCTCCGATGGTATATACTTTTACTCTAGATTCATATTTTTCACCAAAAAGAGCTGTTGCACCAGAAGCCTTTGCTTCTTCTAAGTCCATAATTTCCATGGTTACAGGTAAATCACGTTGAATTTGTTGGTTTACAATATCTTCCACCTGCTGAATTTCTTCTTTTGTCATTGGGGAGGGGTGGGAAAAGTCAAACCGTAGTCTTTCAGAAGTAATATTTGAGCCCTTTTGTGCTACATGGTCTCCAAGAACAATTTTTAGTGCCTGTTGTAATAAGTGAGTAGCAGTATGATATTTTGTTGCAACTTCAGATTGTTCTGCTAAGCCACCTTTGTTTTTACCTGCACTTTGGGTTCTAGAAAGTTCTTGATGTTTCTTTTCTGCTTCCTGAAAACCTTCCTTGTCCACAGTGAATCCATTTTCACTGGCCAATTCTTCTGTTAGCTCCAAGGGGAAACCAAAAGTATCGTACAAGCGGAAAGCTACTCTACCAGGAACTACTTTTTGAGGGTTACGCATTAAATTTGGAAGCAACTTTTCAAATTCTGCTTCGCCCTTGCGTAGGGTTTCGCCAAATTTCTTTTCTTCTGCAAGTAATTCAGTAAATATTTTTTCTGAATTTTCTAGCAACTCAGGGTAGGGGCCTTTGAAATTTTCCACTACTACTTGAGCTAATTCTGATAAAAATGGTTTTTCGATACCTAGTTTTTTTCCGTGACGGATAGCTCGACGAATAAGTCTGCGTAAAACATAACCTGCTCCTACATTTGAAGGAACAACGCCTTTTGGGTCTCCTAAAATGAATACCCCAGATCTGGCATGGTCAGCAATAATTCGTACGCTACGATCTTTTTCTTCGTCTGAACCGTAGTTATATTCTGTTAGCTGTCCTATTTTTTGGATTATAGGTTGGAATATTTCTGTAAGGTAAACGCTGGTTTTTCCTTCAAGGACTGTTGTTGTTCTTTCAAGTCCCATTCCTGTATCTACATTTTGTTTTGGAAGTTTTACTAAGGTGTTTTCGTCTATGCGATTGTACTCCATAAAAACATTGTTCCAAATTTCCATCCAGTTAGCACTGTCTGTTCCTTTGTTAGAACCTACAGGAGGAAAACCTTCTCCTACCCAGTAAAATATTTCTGTGTCTGGACCACAAGGACCAGTAGGTCCAGCTGCCCACCAGTTGTCCCTTGCAGGTAAGTAAGCAATTTTATCTTCGCTCATGCCAACTTCTTTCCAGTAGCCAGCAGATTCCTCGTCACGAGGTGCATTTTCATCTCCTGCAAAAACTGTAACGGAAAGAAGTCTTGGGTCAAGACCCAACCATTGTTTTGCCGTAAGGAATTCATAACTAAAGGCAATGGATTCTTTTTTGAAATAATCACCTAAAGACCAGTTTCCTAACATTTCAAAACAAGTTAAGTGGCAGGTATCACCTACTTCATCTATGTCACCTGTTCGTACACATTTTTGATAGTCTGTAAGTCTTGTTCCTGAAGGATGTGGTTCTCCCATCAAATAAGGAACTAATGGATGCATTCCTGCTGTTGTAAAAAGAACAGAAGGATCGTTTTCTGGAATCAAGGATTTCCCTGATATTTCTACATGGTTTTTACTTTTAAAAAACTCTATGTATTTAGAACGTAATTCATTTGCAGTCATAATGATATTATTATAAAGAGCCTTTGGCTTAGCGTCAAGTCGCAAGGATAACATCCCTGTTCTCCTTGCTTAAATATGCAAAGGTTCCCACATCCATGTCGGTTGTTAATGGAACTCGCCCGCCTGCATTGGGGTGGGAAATGGTGGTTACACCATGGCGAAAGAAATAAAAAAAAAGATTTTTTGGAATAGATTGGGGTTATGTTTACAAAAATTTCTATGTACTGTATACTTATTCTATGAAAGTATTTAAGTTTTTTTATTTATTGTTAATTGTATTGTTGTGTTCCTGTGTCCTTGGCACAGAGAATACCTTCGAAACTTCAACTCCTGATTGGGATGGAAAAACAAAAGAGTTAATTTATAATCCTGATGAAAATAATGGTATTCTTGTTTATGAATTACCAAAGGATGTAGGAACTGTAAAGTTAACTCTTCCTGCAAATGCAGGTGTGGAAGTTTTTTATGCTAGATTGAATCATACAGATAATATTATTCCAAAAGCATCTACTCAATATCTTGTTGATAATAAAAGAAGTGTAGAAAATGATTTGGTTTTATCAGATTATTCTGAAGCTTTAAAATATTCTAATATTTCTGGTTATGCAAATGGTTTGATTCGACAAGATTTCGTTCCTGCAAGGGATTTTACTCCACCACAGATAAAACTGAATAATTCTAGATATGCATCAAATTCTGCAATTTCAGCACCTCAGATGGCAGTTAGTCAGATTTCGGGTTCTGTTGGAGAAACAAAAAAATTATATGTTGATAGTTCCGCTACAGGTTATAGCAAAAGAGATGCAACTTTAAGGGCGGTTGGTGAGCATTGTTACGTTTGGGTTGTAAATGATTATTATGCAACAACAGCATCTGCTAACAAAGTAAATACTGCAACTGCCGAAGCTCTTGCTGACCAATTTGATATGATTTATGGCTATGTTAGAAATATTTTTGGGCAGGAAGCTGAATGTATAGCTCATTATTCAGGCGGAGAAGTGTTACTTCCCATCGAAAATGTTTCCGATACAGGTTCAAAAGTAAATATTGTACTTACCGATATTCAATGTGATTACAGTGCAACCCAGCAGGGTGGAACTTTCGGTTATTTTTGGGCAAAGGATTATTACTCTCAAGCTTTTGCAAATTATGCTGGGGATTCTACTTTGAAGTTAAGTAATGAAGGAAAATATTTTTATGTAGACACCTATTTTACTAATATAGCTCCAGACACTGTTTATTCAACTTTAGCTCATGAATTTCAGCATATGATTCATTTCGGTGTAAAATTTTTGACACCTTTAAGTCAAGGCAGGGAGGGAAAATCTTCTTCTACTTGGTTTAATGAAATGCTTTCAATGTTGTGCGAAGATATGATGCAATCAAAGTTAGGTATTTCAGATGAAAATTCTCCTTTATTTCGTCTTCCTTGGTTTTGTGCCAACTATATTCTTTCTGGAATTACAGACTGGCTAGACGGCGATTATGTTAATATATCTTATGCTACGGCTTATACCTTTGGTGCATATTTGGCAAGAAACTATGGCGGACCAGATTTGATAAAAGAAATAGCACAATGTTCCGAAGTAGATAAAAATGCAATAACTTATGCATTGGGACAAGCAGGTAAAAACGAAACTTTTAAGTCTGTATTTACAAAATACCCAAGAGCCTTGACCTTAAGCAAAGATCCAGAAATAACTTTTAATCGTACAGTAAAAAGTTCTACTGCCTATGATAGATATGACTATCCAATGAAAGCCTTTAATATTTTTGAGGTTGCAGTTCCCTTAGATGAAGAAAGAACTCTTTATGGTCCAGGGTTACTTAGTTATAATGCTCAATATGAACTTAGACCTAACGGATTTTCTTTGCATCGTGTAGCATGGTTGACACCAGCTGAGGTAGGTACAGGTGGAACTATGTCACTACCATTTAGTAGCTATGTTGCAGATGGTACGAGTGTTCTATTGTTAGTTCAGCCATATGATGAATAAGAAGGTTTAACATGAAGTTAAGAAATATTATTTGTGTTTTAGCATTAATAATCTGTTCTACATTGGTTTTTGCTATGGGTGGAAGAAAAAATTTTGACGAAGCTGGTCGTGAAATTGTAACAATTACTTGTACTGTAAAAGTCTATGGCAACGAGCCTCATACATGGCTTGGCCTTGTTGCAAAAGATGGTACAGAATATTCAATTTCTGCAGATGAAACAACCATTGCCAGTTTGCGTCAAAAACAAGGTTTGGTTTTAACTGTTAAAGGTGGCCTTGAAACTTCTGGCAAAGAGTCTAATTCCTTGGAGTTAAATGCTTTGCCTGGTGGAAAGATTTATATTCAATCTGTTGAAGAAAAAAAATAAAACACATGGCAAAAAAAGTTGCCATGTGTTGCCCTAAAATCTTTGTGCTAATTTAATTGCTATTTTTCTAAAGCATTGTATTGTTCGCAAAGGCTTTTTCTGGTAAGGGCTTCGGTGTCCTTTAACATAGCAGCTGGTACTCCATAGGCTTTTTCTAAGGCCTGTGGAGTAAGCACTTCTTCTGGACTTCCAAAATCCATATCTCTGTTGGGATAGAACAATAAAATGTTTTCAGGATAAATTTTATTTAGCTCTAGTTCATGCATGGAAATATATACTGTTATTCCTGTGGTTTTACAATATCCTTTAATAAAAGATAAAACTTTATGTTTTTGGGCTGTTTCCAATGCAAAAAGAGGCTCATCCATAAAAATGCTTTGACTCCCATATAAAAGGGAAAAAGCAATAATAACCCGCTGCATTTGTCCCTTGGATAAGGCAGATAATTTTAATTGCATTATTTCTTTTAGTTCAAAGATAGATTCAATTTGTTCCATCAGAGTTTTTGCGTTGGAAAATTCAGTTTTTTGTTCTTCTGTGAAGTATTTAGTATCACATAAAATTAAAATTGTTTGGTTATTAAGATTGCCATTTTTGTATACGAAATTTAAAAGTTCAGTTACAGTTTCTTCCGTTTCAAATTCCATGTTTTGATAAATAAAAGATGCAATTTGTTGCTTTTCTTCATCTGAAAGAGAAGATGTGTCTTTGCCTAATAAGAAAATTTTCCCCTGCTGAGGTAAAAGTCGTCCTGCTGCCAAGAGCATTAAGGTTGATTTACCGGAAGCATTTGGTCCTACAAGGCTTATAAAGCCACCTGGAAGCTGGGCGCTCATATGTTCAAAAATTGGAGAAGGAACAATAGGATTTCCTTGTTCATCTACGTCTCCTGGAATTTGAGGATATGCAAAAGAAACATCTTGAAACTGGATAAAACTCATTTATATCTCCTGAGTGATTCTTTGGTTATACTTTGAACGCAGAAACTGAATTAATCAAATCTGAAACAACTTGGGAATTTTTATTTGCTGCGTCGTTTACATTTCGTAAAGCATCGGTTATAAAAGATGAATCTTCTGCCATTTCCTTTACAGAATGAGTAATTGAAGTTGTTACCTCGGAAAGTTTTCCCATTTCCGTGCTGATTTCTGTGCTGCCTTGTAACATTACTGCTGCACCGTCTTTTACAGAAACAGTAATATCATTTATTGAATGCATAGCTTCTAGAACTTGTTCGTTTCCTTCGGATTGTTCTTGCATAGCCCTCATGATTACTGTTTCTTGAGTTTGAACAGATTGGGAAAGCTCATAAATTGAATTGAACAGATTAGAAACTTCTTGTGTTGCAGATGAAACATCGTTAATTGATTCACCTAGCTCTTGAAGGCGAGATGAAATGGTTAAGGTTTGGTTGCTAGAATCTTCTGCAAGTTTTCTTATTTCATCGGCAACAACAGCAAACCCTTTTCCTGCGTCTCCGGCATGGGCGGCTTCGATGGCTGCGTTCATAGCTAACATATTAGTTTGTTCCGCAATTTTTTTGATTACATCACTTGCTTCTAACATTCCCACAGATTCTTCAAAGATTTTTTTAGAAGCAGAAACCGCTGTATCTACAATTCTTTGACCTTCCGAAGCCGCATTATCTAGTTTTGAAACTGTAACGGAGTTTTTTTCAAGAATATCTGTAACAGAGCGAATATTTGCAACCATTTGTTCTATTGCGGCAGAGGCTTGCGTTACACTAGATGCTTGGGATTCAATATCGCTATTAAGACGAGAAATATTATTTGCGATTTGTTCAACGGTGGCATGAGTTTCTTCTATTCCTGCAGCTTGATTAATCATTTCGGAATTAATAGTTGAAACGCTGTTTACAACTTGGCGAACTCGTGCGTCAGACGCATTAATGTTTAATTCTAAGTTTCCAGCGGCTTCTTGAGATATGTTTACTCCAGATTTTATTTTGGTTACCAAAGTTTTAGTTGTAATGACAAATTGGTTTAAGTCGTTGACGATAAGACCCATTTCATCACGGCTTGGAACACCTAATGGTTCCATTGAATAGTCACCAGCTGTAACTTTTTCCATTACTTCTTTTATCAATGATAATCGTCGGGAAACCCCACCCATCTGCGAAGAAAGGGCAAGTCCTGCACTTATTACGCCTAAAAAGCCAAGCGGTAATGATTTTTGCAAAACCATTTGAACAATAGTTTTACCACTAGAATCTGCGCCGAGAACAGGTACGATGCACATAATCAATATACCAGTAGAACAAAAAAATGCAACAAGTATAGATCTAACGATTAGGCTCATAGAGGTATATTCTTTGCGTAATGGTAGCCAACATAAATAAGCTTCAAAAGATTGAAGAAACTTTATATAAAATAAAAGGCTTGTTAAACAAACACTTCCAAAACTTTGCAACATAATAATAATTATTGTGTTAATTGGTTGATCTAATAAACATAAAGGAGGAAGTATTAAATTCAAAAGAATAGGTGAAATTAGCGACAGTTTGGGATATAACAAAGCAACTTTGTTTGTTTTTATTATTGATTCTTCTGAACCATCGTAGGATTCAAATGTTTTTCTTGCATAAAGGTATAGTAAAGAAGGAATAGCTATTGAAATAAAGAGAAATGCAATAAACGGAATCCTTGTAGCAAAAGTTAATACTTGTTTAAAAGTAAAAATTCCAGTAAACAAAACTTGTATAATCAAAAAAATAACTGGTGCTACATAAATAAAAAAGTTTAAGAAATAAACTTTTCCTTTGAATTGTGTAATTTCTGTATTTGTCATAATAACTCCAAGTTTAAAAATTTTAATATATATCCAAGAAATATTTTAGCACAAAATGAAAATAAAACAAATATGACAAAATATTATTTAAAAAAATCGTATTTCTTCAATATATTTACTTTGACAAAAAACTTGATATTGTTTTTTTAAGTATTATATGATATAGTTTTTTTGAAATACGGCTTTTAAGCTGTAAAAAAAAGAAAAAGAGGTTAACAATGGCTAAGTTAAAAGGTTCTCTTAAAATTAAACTTGCAATGGGATTAGTTGGAAATATCCAAAAAAGTAAACTGGATAAAGCCGCAAAAAATGTTGCAAAAGAACAAGAAAAAACTCTTAGACGAATTCTAGAGTATGCAAAAGACACAGAGTGGGGCAAAAGCCATAATTTTGCTGAAATTCTTGCAGCACCTAATGCTACAGAATTGTATAAAAGATGGCAAGCAAATGTTCCTGCAACCGATTACGAAGATTTACGCCCTTTTGTAGAACGCCACAAAAATGGGGAAGAAAATCTTTTGTTCCCTGGAAAACCAATGATGTATGCAACAACAAGTGGTACCACAAAGGAACCAAAATGGATTCCTATTACAAATGAATATTACAATAATGCTTACAGCAAGATGTCAAAATTGTGGTTACATTCATTCCAGATGCACAGACCAAAAGTTTTTGAAAACGTATGCACATCAATTGTAGGAAAAGCAATCGAAGGTGCTGCTCCAGATGGTACAGTTTATGGTTCTGTTTCTGGTGTTACCCGTCGTGACTGCCCAGAATTTATCAAAGGTTTGTATGCAGAAAATAATGCTGTTTTTGCAATTAGTGATTACAAGGCTCGTTATTACACAATCATGCGTACAGGTATTGAAAAAGATGTTCATCTTCTTGTAACAGCAAATCCATCTACAATCGTAGAAATGCAAAATAACGTAAACGAGTTTTTTGATGAATATGTAAAAGATATTGAAAACGGAACTCTTAGTGAAAACTTAAAAATTGAACCAGAAATTCGTGCAACAATAGCTGCAACTTTTAAGCCAAATCCTCAACGTGCAGCTGAACTTAGAGCTCTTAAAGAAAAATATGGTACAGTTCTACCAAAACACTATTGGCCAAATATTCAGGTTCTTACAACTTGGAAGTGTGGAAATACACAAGTTTATCTAGAAAAATTCAAGGATTCTTTCCCCAAAAATATGTTGCATCAGGAATTCGGTTACTTTGCATCTGAATGTCGTGCAGGTCTTGTAATGAATGGTGGCGATGACACTGTTTTGTTTCCACATATGCACTATTTTGAATTTATAAGGGCAGAAGATTTGGATAACCCTAATCCAGAATTCTTGCAGCTTGAAGATTTGGAAGTTGGAAAACGCTACTGCATTTATGTAACAACTTTGGCAGGACTTTACCGCTACAACATGAACGACTTGGTGGAAGTAACTGGAAAATATGGAACAATTCCTACAATTCAGTTTATCCAAAAGGTAAATGGAATTATTTCTCTTACTGGAGAAAAACTCCACGAGCGACAGTTTATCGAAGCTGTTCATACTGCAGAAAAAGAAACAAATATGCCAACTAAATTCTTTGTTGGTTTTGCAGACCTTGACAATTCAAACTATCAACTTTATTATGAATTTGCTGATCAATCTATTGACCAAGCCAAGGCAGAAGAATTTACAAAGGTTGTTGATGCAAACCTAAAGAAATTGAACATTGAATATGAAGCAAAGCGTGCTTCTTTCCGTGTTAAGGATCCTGTTACACACTTGCTTCAGCCTGAAAGTTTTGAAAACTTTAAAAAGCGATCAATTGAACAGGGTGCAAGAGACGGTCAGTTCAAAATGAATCTTTTGATGCAAGATGAAAGACGTCATGCAATGTTTAAAGATTTAGTAAAAAAATAAATTAAAAGACTGCTGCCTAACAATAACCTCCTTATTGTTAGGCAGTTTTTCTGATTTAAAGGTAAATATGTTTGATAGTATAAAAGCTGTAGTTTTTGATTTGGACGGAACTTTGTATAACTTCAAAGGGTTACCTTTGCGACTGATGTGGGCTTTACCAACAGATTTTTCTAGGATAGCTAATGATAGAAGTATTCGAAAAAAGTTAAAAGGCTGTGATTTCGGAACTCCCGAAGCATACAAAGAAGAATATGCAAAACGGATGGCAAAAAAAACAGCATTAAAGCCAGCTGATGCATTAAACTGGTATTCCAATCGATATATTGGAACTATGTGCTTTCTATTAAAAAAATATTATTCCGCAAGACCCCAACTTACAGAAGTTTTTCAAATGTTGCATTCCAAGGGTATAAAAATTGCAGTTTTTTCTGACTACCCTAGAGTTAAGCAAAGAGTTCGAGCCTTGGATTTTAGTGACGAGGCAATGGAATCTATTAGTGGCATTTATTCTGCAGAAGACTTTGGTAGCCAAAAACCTGCATTGCGACCATTTATGGAAATTGCACAGCAGTTAGGGGTAACTCCAGAATCTTGCCTTGTAGTTGGCGACAGAGACGATACAGATGGTGATGGTGCAAGAAAAGCAGGAATGTCTTTTATTCAAATTGAAACCCATAAGACAAAGGTTTTAGAACCAAACCATCCAGTGTGGTCTTGGGAAGATTTTGCTGCTTGGGTTTTAGGTGGAATGGATCCATTAGAAGATTAATCTTTTAACGATTGAAAAATTGTTTGCATATATTTCTCTGGGGCGTAAAAATAGCTTCCAATGTGGGGAGCGTCCTTTATAAGATTAATTTTGATATTTCCCTTTGCTGCTTTTTCTATAGTTTCGATTACTTTAAAATTAACAAATGTATCTTCTGTTCCATGAAATATAACTAAGGGAATATTTCTACTACTCATTTTTTGTCTTTTGACAAGTGCTTTTTTTGGGGAATTTTGAAAAAAGAAAAATCCATTTACACAAAAATTTATTATTGACATCCCAAAAATTATTAAATAAGCTAGTCCTTTTTGAAAAGGATTTTTCCCTAAAAAACAATTTATTTGCGTTGAAAGTTGTTCATTAAAAGAGGCAAAGCCACAATCTGCAACAGCTAAAGCAATTAAATTGCTTTGACTAGAAATTTTTTTATTTGACAAAGATTCCATTACAGCTGCAGCTCCCATTGAAACACCGTGTAAGATTATTTTTGGCTTTTGTTCATAAGAATTTATACTTTCAAATTTGTTTTCTTGCTGAAGTTTTTCGATTATATTGTTTAGTTCCTGAATCCAAAGGGAAAAATCTTTTGCTTCTTTGTAGCCCATGGTTATATGCTTGCCAGAAGAAAAACCGTGACTTCTAGCGTCTATTGCAAGAACTCCGAAATTATTCTTAAGATATTCTTTTGCAAGGTATGCCATTCCAAGAGAAGAATCTGTATAACCATGTAACAAAATCGCAATATACTTTGGACAAGTTTTAGGTAAAACTAGAAAACCTGAAAGAGTTGTGTTTTTTGAAGGCTTAATTTTTATTTGTTCAAGGGAACCTTCTTCATATTGGCTAATCCACTCAAGTTTTGCTTGTAAAAGTGGAATCATAATTTTTTTGTCATTTAAATGGGATGCAAGGTTGCCACTTCCCTGCATTTTTACGCCATCTAATTCTTCTGCAGGAAGGGATTGCTGTAGTCCTGCTAAAGCGGTGGCTATGGTTTGTTTGTTAAGGGAAGAATCATTTTTTGGACGAAGAAACATTTGATTGAAAAAAATAAAACCTACTGTTAAAGAAAAAATTAGTATTCCAAAAAGAAAGAAAAGTAAAATCCAAAAAATCATACTTATTTCATAAATCCTTGTAAAACTATGTTTATTAATATTATTGAAATTTAGTTCTCTGTGGACTAAGAACTAAAAAAATCCACAGGGGAATAAAGCTAAAACTTAAACATATATGCGATAGAAGGCATAATTG
>JAGAOP010000015.1 GCA_017623685.1 Spirochaetaceae bacterium | reverse complement strand
TTTTTTTTCTTCTTTTCTGTTATACTTTTCATAAGGTTTCTTTCCTCCGTTATTCTTTTTGGTGTGGTAACAAAATTATAACAGTTCAAAGAAACCTTTTCTTTTTTTATTTTGGCGACATTATATTTTACTGCTTACATACAAAAAAAGAGATAAAAAAATCCCCTAAAGTTGATTATACCCATTCTTCTGAACAAACAGATAAGGGATACATTCACCCTAGGGGAAGTGTCAAAAATTAGGAAATTAAACTACATTTTCTGTCGTTGATTTCCGCTCCAATCCCTTTGAATATAGGTGGCTTTTGGAATTACAATTATCTCTACACGACGATTTTCTGCTCGTCCCTCGTTGGTAGAATTGTCTCCAATAGGCATTGTCCCACCGTAACCTTTGTAGGTAAAGTTTTGGGTATCTATGCCGCGACTTTCCATTGCTCTAACAATTGCCTGAGCTCTTTCTATAGACAAGTTTAACTCTCCGGTTGGTTTTCCAACACTGGCAGTGTGACCTTCCACTCTTATTGCAAATTCACCATCTTTTACAACTTCTTTTAGCATTTCTGCAATGGCGTCTAGTCTTAGTTTTTCTTCAGGTAAAAGTTCAGAAGAGTCTGCAATAAACTGAAGGTTTTGAATAGATATTTTAATTCCTTCTTCAGTTGGTCCCATGATTACATCCGGAACCTTGTTTTCGTACAAGTAATCTTTTATTTCTTTATATACAACGTAATATTCTTCACTTTTTGGAGAAGGTTGAGCTGAATGAACTAGTTTGTCTTTGTCTAATAAAATAACTACTTTTCCCTGTCGTAATAATTCTAGGTTTTCTGGAATAGATAAAATTTTTAATGCGTCATTTCGGGAAATAACAGGGTCAGTTCTATTCATTCCGTAAAGTCGTCGAGCTTTTATTCTTAAAGGATCTTTTCCAATTATGTCAAGGTATCTTGATTCATCATCTGAATAGTCGTATGCAATAATACCTTTTTGCTGAGCAATAAAGGAATCTGTCATGTTTCGTTCGTATAATAACTCCATTGTTTCATCCCAAATTTTAGGAAAAAAACAAGGTTCTCCTTGTTCCTTTATAAATTCTCCATGAATTGGTAATGTTCCTCGGGCATCAATAATTATTCCTGTATAGGCTCTGCTTGTAACCTGTTCTATAGGAGCTTTTGGACTATAAGACTGACTGTGTTTTATCAACGGAGAACTAAGGTTGATTAGGTTCATGGAATGAGTCATTGAGATAGACATATCTTTGCGACTAAGGATTCCTGGAGTTTTATGTCCATTATCGATAATTTTTGTAATTTTATCAAAAGACATAGTTCCGTTTAAAACAAGGTCTTCTAGCTGTGTTGAAGAATCCACATTTAAAGCCAAAAGTGGGTCTTTTATTACCATAGGAAGTTGTGTATTAATTCTGTTCAGTGCAGAATTTTTTCCTGTAGGAAAATCAAGTCCAGCGGCATTCATATCCAAACTTAAAGAGGAAATAAAAGAACCTTCTGTCCAATCGACAAAACTTTCGGAAGAGACTACTTGAGAAATAATAGTATTTACGGAAAAGCAAAAAAATATGGTACAAAAGAAAATCCGTAAAATATTGCTTTTAGAGTGTTTTTTCAATTTGACATTACCTCATTTAATTATCGGCACATAAAGTATCTTTCCTATAGATAAAATTCCATTTTCTGAAATATTGTTTGCATCGCAAAGGTCTTGTACTGTTATTCCATAGCGACGTGAAATTCCCCAAAGTGTGTCGCCTTTTACTACTTTGTAAGTATGTTCATAGGTAGGTAATTCCATCTCTTGAATGATTAATGCAACAGATTCAGATGTACCCATGGGAACTCGTAATTGATATTCTGTGGCAGGTGGTGTTCTTCCTCTAAGAAGAGAGGGGTTTAAAAATTCTAGAATACTACTATCTATGCCCATTTCTTTTGCTAATAGTGTAATTGGAATGGATTTTGTTACTGTTACTTCTTCCCAATTTAGAATTTCTTCTTCATTGATTTTGGGTAAATCTAAACCGTAATATTCTTCATTGGTAATTATTTCTGCAATAGCCAAAAATTTGGGAACATAGTTTTCGGTTTGATTTGTTAAAACCCCTTTGTCTACCAAATACCAATAATTATTTACGTTGTCATGTTTTTTTATTAATCTAGAAATTCCACCACTTCCGTAGTTGTATGCAGCTAAGGCTAATTCCCAGTCTTTAAACCAGTTATAATTATCTTGAAGCTTTTTTATTGCAGCATCAGTAGATTTCCATGGGTCAAGTCTTTCGTCTATCCATTCATTCTTTTTTAAAAAAGGTTGTATGCTATTTTCCATAAATTGCCACATTCCTAAGGCTCCGGAACGTGATTTTGCATTAATTTTAAATTCAGATTCAATCACTGGTAAGTATTCTAAACACAGTGGCATATTGTTTTCTTTAAGTTGTTGTCTAATATAAGGTCGATAAGGTGAAGCTCGTTCTAAAACCTTTTTTAGCCAATTTATGCTAAAGGGTTTTTGAAATTCTTTTAAGTGTTTTTCGATTAAAGGATGCTGAATTAGAGGAATATCCAATTCTTGTCTAGATGGATTTTTTGCTGTTTTTTCTGTAGCTACTGCTTCTTCTTCTAAAAGTTGGTTTTCTTGTGTAGCTACTGCTTCTTCTTCTAAAAGTTGGTTTTCTTGTGTAGCCACTGCTTTTTCTTCTAAAAGTTGGTTTTCTTGTGTAGCCACTGTTTCTTCTTCTAAAAGTTGGTTTTCTTGTGTAGCCACTGTTTCCTGCGTGGTTTCTAGGTTATAGTTTTGTGCTAATGAATCAGTTTTATTGTTGGAAGTATTTCCAAAAAAATAAACTGTTATACCTAAGAAAATAGATATACAAAAAAAACTTTTTCTTAATTTTTTAAAAGTTGCATATGTCATAGCATTTCGCCATAGTAGATTCCAGCCCATTCCCAACGACCATGGATTTCAGGGTCTATGGGGAAATCTATTTTGCGGAAGTATAAATACCAAACTGAAATATAGTTGTTCCATCCCCAAGTGCGTAAATATGCTTCGTTAGGGTTGGAAACTTCTGACAATTCTGCATTGTAGCGAATTCTATTTCCCAACATGAATTTTCTCATAGAGAAATTGGATTGACTATTGCTTGCAAATTCATCTTGACGCCATGACATGGCAAAGAAATTAACTTTAGATTTATATTTGTCTAATGCGTGGTAATTATAATTGGATATGGCTTTTTTAACTGCTTTTTCCAAAGCATCTAAGCTTTCAAAGGTCCAGTCTTTTGGAGAATTGTTAAAATCAATTAAGTTTTTTGCCTTGTTATATGCATTAGGTTCTCCTGCAATTTGAATTGTGGAAGAATCAGGTTGATCAAGAAAGGCTGAATAAGAATTTAGTGCCATATCCCATTCCCCTACATTTCCGTATTCTATTGCAAGGCGATAATACATTTCGGTAATATTTACTTCATTAGAAAAGCGATCAATTATTTCGTTGAAATAAACAATTCTGTTCAAAGTTGATTTACTAATTTGAATTAAATTCTGTAGGCATAAAAAATGAATGGATTGTCCTTGAACAGTAAGATCTTGGTAATTGTTTATAATCCGTTCAAAGTAATATTCTGCCACAGGTTCTGCATCCATTTTAAGATAGGCATGTGCAGTCATTAGTAACCAGTATGCATTGTAAATGTCACCAGGGTTTTCTTCTACATAGTTAGACAAAAAAAGCACAAGGTCATTGTAGTTATTTGTTGCTAGGTAGTTATAGGCGATACTATTTATGGCAGTGTATCTGGTTTCTGGTGGCAAAGTTTTATCTTGCAGTACTTGATAAAATTGTTTTTGTGTTTCTTGAAGAAGGTCAATTTCTTGGGTGCAACCGTAGATGAATAAGGAAAAAATACTAACACTCAATAGTAAAAAAATAAATTTTTGCAACAAGGATGTTTTTAACAACATATTTTTATTTTATCATGTCAGAAAGTTATTGGCAAGATGTCCTTCATAGTGTATGTTATAATAATAGGTGTTTTATGTCCGAGTGTTCAAAATCTGAAGAGAAGGGAAATATTCCCCAGTTTCTTAAAATTGTATTGGCCGTGGGGTTGTTTTTGGTTTTAGCAGGAATTCTTTTTTTGTTTATGTTTTCCTTTGATGCTAATGTCAAAAAAACAGTTTTTATGCCTTTGCTCATTGTTGGTTTAAGTGCATGTCTTCTTTATTATTCTTTGGTAAATTCTAAAGGTGGTGGAATATTTTCATTAAGCCTTTTTCTTTTTGCCTCAGGATTATTCTTTTTATTACAAGATTTAGAGTTAATATCTTATACTTTAAGTGAAGGTTGGCCTATTTTAGTAATTATCGGTGGAGTATCTATTCTTTTAGGTGGGTTACGAACAAAAAAGCGTAGGTTTTGTTATCTAATTCCTGCAATAATAATTATTATTTTAGGTTTTGGATTTTTGCTATTTTCTACTGATGTAATTGCTTTGCCTTTTATTGCCTTTCTTGGACGATGGTGGCCCCTGTTTTTTGTGGTAGGTGTACTTGGATTAGTAGTTTTGTTTTTTCTGTGGAAAAATAACAATCCCTTTAAGGACTCTGCAGAGGATTTAGATGATGACTTTTCTGATATAAATACAGAGGATTAAAATAAGGTATGTCATTGCCGGGTTACCGCTTTTTTTCTGTTGTGGTTTTAAGTGTAATATTTTTCTTCTTCTCCTGTGCCAGTAGTGGTCCTGTTGTCACTGAAACCATAACATCGTCGGAAGAAAATGATACATCTTCAGAAACTCCGGTTGTTTCACTTTATGTTCCTGAAACTACAGATCGGGGATTTTTAACCTTTGACAATGAAACAATTTTGCAGGATTTAGAAATGGGAACTCCAGAGTCCTTGCAAAATGCTGCAAATAAAATGCGAAAATCTGCCATGGATTATACTCAATCAGAAAGAATTGCTTTAACTATTGCTAGTTCAATTATGACAATGGTATGGCCCTCAGAAAAAAATAATATAGAAATTCCTCCTGGAGAGATACAAGATAATCCTTACACTGCGGCAATTGATTCTGCTCGTGTCGGTATATATGATTTAAACACAGGTCGTTCTGACTTTTTTACTAATTTACTTCCTGCTTTAGTGATTTTATCTTCTTTTCCAAATCCAGATTATTTTCCTTTGGCACAAGAATCTATTACCGAAGCCTTGGCAATTAATAAAAATTCTGCCTTAGGTCAATATTTACTTGGGGTTTTGTATTTAAAAATGCAACAGCCATCTAAAGGTTTTCCTTTTTTGGATAGTGCTTCAAAAAATGCTCCTAATTGTTTTGAAATACAATATGCTAAAGCAGAAGCTTATTATTTGCAAAAAGATTATATTTCAGCTTTTTCAATTGTAAGTAAATTATTGGCTTCAAAACCCCGTAATTTAATGTTATTAAAACTTGCAACAGAAATTGCATTGGCTCAAGAACAATATACTGTGGCAGAACAGTATATTGCACAAGTTTTGCAACAAGAGCCAGATAATGCTCAGTATCTTTTATACAGAATCAAAGTTCTTGTTGAACAAGAAAATTATATAAAAGCTGTTCCTTTGTTGGATGTGTATGCTCGTACAGATAAAACTGCAAAGGATTATTTGTTGTTAAGAGCTCATATTCAGCATCATTGGAATAAAAATACAGCAGCAGCTTCTGCAACCTTAGAAGAAGCTTTAATGCTGTATCCTGATGATTTTGATATTATTCTTTCAGCAGCTGAATTAGCTTCTTCATCAGGAATGACAGTAAAAGGTAAAACTGCAGGTCAACTTGCTGAAGAAATATTGGAAGTTGAACCAGAAAATACCAAGGCACTTGAAATTTGCATGAATAACGCCATCGAAAATAAAAAGTGGCAAGAAGCCTATGAATTATGTTCTTCTTTAATGAAAATGACAGAAGGAAATATTTCCTTGATTTCAATCTATATCAATATTTGTCTTCAGTTAGAAAAATTAGAAGAAGCAGAAAAAATAGCAAATTCTTTATATTCCAATTATCCTGAATCAGATGATGTAAAAGAAATATATATACGAGTATTAGCAAAAAGAGGCAAAAAGCAAGAGGTTTTATCTTTGATAAAGAATTTTCTTCCTACTGCTTCTTCAAAGTTAAAAAGTTTTTTATATTATCAGCGAAGTGTTTTTGCCTCATCTTCAGCTGACAGATTATCAGATTTGCGACAAAGTTTAACCTCTAATCCTAGAAATAAAGAGCCGCTTTTTGAGCTATACAAATATTACTTCGATAATGGTGATTATCGAAAAGCTCAATATTATTTAAAACAAGTTGTTGCATTGAATCCTTCCGATCAAGAAATTCTTCAGTTAAATGCTGAATTAGATACTTTCCTTAATAAATAAAATCAATTGAAAAATATTTTTTTTCTGTTATACTTTAATATATGATGAACAAATTAGGTTTTCGTTACAACTGGCCTTTTTGTTTTTTCTGTCTGTAATACATATGATTTGTTTTCAATGTAATTTTTGATTGTCTTTTAGTAAAGAGGATTAGAAGTAAACTGAAAACATATGTATTCTATCTTTATTTTTATGGAGTTTTTATGGTAAAGTATGTTTGTACAGTTTGTGGTTATGTTTATGACCCAGAAGTTGGAGATCCTGATGGAGGAATTCCTGCAGGAACTGCTTTTGAAGATATTCCAGAAGATTGGGTTTGTCCAGTTTGTGGTGTAGGTAAATCTTCTTTCGAACAGGAATAATTTTTTAACTACTATTTTAGATGATTTAAAATTAACTTGTCTAAGTGTATTGTAGTTAGTTATTTTGTTTATTGATGAAGCATTTATTTTTTTTTATTTCTATCTGCCTTTTTTTTTCTTGTTCTCTAAAATATACAGAAGATGAACCTGAAATTTCTGGGGTTCCAGAACTGGTGTTTTCTGATTCAAATTATTATAGTTACGAAGATGGAGTTTTGTATTCTCAGATGAAGGCTGACTTGCTTGAACAATATCACGAAGAAACTACAATGTATGGACGACAAGTTACTTTTAAAACCTATGACAAAGAAGGGGGGGTGTCTGCAGAAGGTAGTTGTGATTTAATTTCTAGTAACACTTCTTCGGATTATTACATGCTTTTAGGTGATGTAAAAATTACTTCTTATCAGGAAAATATTTCTATAAATGGCGATAGTCTAAAGTGGAATGGTAGAACTGAGCAACTTGTAAGTGGGGCAGGGGAAACCATTTATATCGAAAAAGGACAAGATGCAAATAAAACTTCTGGACTAACAAAGATGGATGTTGCTGGTTCAGATTTTTCAGCTAGTGGTTTAAGTGGCAGTTTTCAATTTTTAGGTCCTGTTTCTGGGAAAATTCATTTACAACAAAATGAAACACAAGAGGTAGTAAAATGAAAAAAGCTATTTTTATTTTTGCTACATTGTTTTTATGTTTTTATGGTTTTTCAGAAGAAGTAATTGAATTCTTTGCAGATAAAATGTCTGGAGTTACAGCAGAAGGTGCTGATTATACAAAACTCATGGGGAATGCTAGAATTAAAACCTCCTCTATGGAAATATCTGCTGACGTAATTGAATTAAGTGGACAAGATTTTAGGTATATAAAAGCTCAGGGTAATGTTGAAGGTGTTCATAATCAAGAAGCTATGGAGTTTACCTGTCAACAAATGGATTATGATCGTATAGAAAAAATTGCTAGGTTTACAGAAAAAGTTCATTTGGTTGACACAAGTAATGATGTTACAGCAGACGCAGAACGTATTGAATATCGAGAAGAAGAAGGTCTTGCTCTTATGCAGATAAATGTAAAGTTGTTGCAAAAAAATAACCTTTGCACCTGTGCCTTTGCTACATATAAAAAAAAGCAACAGCTATTAGAAATGACAGGAAACCCACAAATTGTCCGTGGAGAAGATGTTTTTCGAGCTCAGGAAATTACTTTTAACATGGAAACCGAGGCTATAACTTTGGATGGAAGGGTTAGCGGTCAAGTTACAGAAAATTCATCAAAAAAAGATGGGGAAGGAGAACCTTAAATGCAAGAATTTTCAGGGCAGGAACATACCCTAAGAATCGAAAGTTTGTATAAGTCCTTTGGGAAAAAACAGGTTGTCCGTGGTGTCGAATTTTCTATGCATACTGGAGAAATATTAGGTTTGTTAGGACCTAATGGTGCAGGAAAAACCACATCTTTTTATATGATTGTAGGTTTTTATCGGCCTACAGCAGGAGATGTTTTTTTAGACGGAACTTGTATAACAAAGCTACCTATGTACAAAAGAGCAAGAATGGGTATTTCTTATTTACCACAGGAACCTTCTGTGTTTAGGAAGTTAACTGTGGAACAAAATATTTGGGCTGTTCTAGAAACTAGACGTGATTTATCCTTAGCCCAAAAAAAAGAAAAGTTAGAACAGCTTATTGAAGAATTTGATATAGGTAGAATTAGGGGACAGTTGGCATATACTTTGTCTGGAGGTGAAAGACGCCGTACAGAAATTGCCCGATCCTTGGCAATTGAACCTAAGTTTTTATTATTGGATGAACCCTTTGCAGGTATCGACCCTATTGCCGTTAGCGATATTAAGTCCATGGTTAGGCTTTTAGCAAACCGAGGAATTGGTGTTTTAATTACAGATCATAATGTTCGAGATACTCTTGAAATTACAGATCGTGCAATTATTATCAGTACGGGGCAAATTGTTGCACAAGGAGGCAAAGAGGAAATACTAGAATCTCCTGTTGCACGAAAAATTTATCTTGGAGAAGAGTTTAAAATGTAAAGTGTTGATGTTTCAAAAACAGGTTAATATAGGTTATAATAGGTATTGACAGTTTTATCTACATAAGATATATTACTAAAGAACAATGATTATATCCTTTTATTTTGGGAGTCGTTCAAACGGCTCTTTTTTTGTATTCAAATCTTTTTCCGAAGGTGTTTCGGTAGAATCAAGGAGGTGCCATAATGGAATATTTGCCTCTTGAGACTGTTCCCTATTACAGTGATTGTGTTTCTCTAGTTTCTGGATTAGGCTATGATTTAGTTTCGTTAAAGGTAATTCCACAAAATGGAAATATCCGAGTTACAGCGGTTATTTCTAACCGTGCAGATGGTGAATCTGTTTGTTCTATAGGCATAAATGATTGTGCTAAGGTTCATAGAGTATTACTTCCTAGATTAGAAGCCTTGCTTGATTCACAAGATATATACATGGAAGTTACCTCTCCCGGTACTGAAAGGGTTATAAAAAACGGTGCGGAATTTTCTCTTTTTGTGGGAAGAAACGTAAAGGTTTGGGATTCTGAAATTTCAGATTGGATTTCAGGTAAAATTGTTTCAGCAGACCAAGAAAAAATTGTTTTGGAAAGTAGTATGGAATGTTCAGAAAGTAAAACTGAAAGTGAAAACCAAGTAATTCCATATTCACGTATATCAAAGGCAAAGTTGTTGCAAATATAAGGAGGCTTTGAAATGTCCGTAGAAATGGCAGAAGCCATACAACAGTTAGCTCAAGACAGAGGTATTTCAGAAGAAGCAGTTCTTCGTACTATCGAAGATATGCTTAAAGCGGCGTACAAACGTAAATTTGGAACTTGTGATAATGCAGTGGTAAAAATAAGCGAAGACTTATCCGATGTTTCAGTTTATTCAAGAAAGCAAATCGTTGATGGTTGGACCATGAAAAGTAAAGATTTCAATCCTGTTAAGCACATTGATTTGGAAGATGCACTAGAACTTAGTCCTGAATGTGAAGTAGGAAATGAAATCGATATTTTAGTGGATTTGAAAGAATTTGATTATTCCGCAGTTCAAGTTAGTAAACAGAACTCTCATCAGTCTCTTTCAGATATTCAAAAAGATAGACTTTATGCTGAATACAAAGACAAGATTGGGGAAATAATTATTGGTTATTATCAACGAGAAAGAAATGGAAATATTTATGTGGATTTAGGCGGAAAGGTAGAAGGTATTTTACCTGCTAAATTCCAGTCTCCTCGTGAAACTTACCATAAAAATGATAGAATAAAGGCTTTGATAACCGATTTGAAAAAAACAAACTCTGGTCTTCAGCTAGTTTTGTCTAGAACAGATCCTGAATTTGTTAGAAAAATTATTGAGTTAGAAGTTCCTGAGCTTTACGACAAAACCATAGAAATTCAAAAAATTGTTAGAGAAGCAGGATATCGTACAAAAATTGCGGTTTATTCCCACAGAGATGACATTGACCCAGTTGGTTCATGTGTTGGACCAAAGGGTGTTCGTATTCAGTCTGTAATTCGGGAACTTGAAGGTGAAAAAATTGATGTTCTAAAATACGAAGAAGATCCTAGCGAATTCATCAAGAATGCTTTGTCTCCTGCAGAAGTAAGCGGAGTGATTCTTCTTGATGAAGTAAAACGCCAAGCTTTAGCAGTTGTGCCTGATTCTCAATTCTCTTTGGCAATCGGTAAACAGGGTTTGAATGTACGTTTAGCAAATCGTCTTGTGGACTGGAACATTGACGTTAAAACAGAAGAACAATATGGTGAAATGGACGACTTGGTTGTTGAATCAAGAAAGGCTGTTGAAGAATTATTTGCAGATGATACACAATCAATTACAACAATTTCAGAACTTCCTGGAGTAGATGAAAAATTTGTAAAAGTCCTAAAAGAAAATGGCATCGAAGATATCGAACATTTTATTCGTATGGTTGAAGATAAAACAATATTCGATATTGAAGGTGTGTCAAAAGAAGATATTGAATCAGTTGAAACATTAATAAACGATACTGTTGAATTTATTGAAGATAGCTCTGATGTAGAAGAATCTGAGGCTATATACGAAGAAGAATATGTATGCCCAGAATGTGGAACGAAAATAACGATTGATATGACAGTTTGTCCTAATCCAGATTGTGGTATTGGTCTTAGTTTTGAAGAAGAGGATGAATAATAGGGGTAGAAGCGTATGTCGGATGAAACAGAAAATAAACCGAAATTTATACTCCACAAGCAAAATACAACGGGTTCTGCTAGTACTCAGCAGTCACCCCAACAGCTTAAGGTAGTGGTTCATAAGCAAACTCAGCAAACAACACAAGCTAAGACAAATGAAAAAAAGAAAGTTGTTGTTGTTAAAAAGAAGGTTGTTGCTTCTCCAAAAACTGATTCAGAAAAAAACAGTAATGGGGACTCTGCTAATGCCACAAGCAAAGAAGCAGTGGTAGAAAAGAAAAAAAATGAAGGAACAAAGTCTTCTTCTCAGTCTGAATCACAGGGAAATAACCAAAAGTCTAAGCAGACTTCTTTTGAACTTAGCCCTTCTAGACCAAATGTAAAAGCTGGTAATCTTTCTGATAAATCACGAAATAATTATAATCGTGGTGGTCATGATAAAGAAGGTGGATCAAATCAGCGACGGGAAAGTGGTGGTTTTACTGGTGCACAGGCAAGGGAAGGTTTTCAAAACCGAAATAACGGTGGGTATAATCGTGACCGTAACGGACAGGGTGGCCAAGGTGGTTACAATAATCGACAGGGTGGCTTTAATCGAGGTGGTGGAAACTTTAACCGAGATAGAAATGGTCAAGGTGGTGGTCAGGGCGGTTTTAACCGAGGTGGCGGAAACTTTAATCGCGATAGAAATGGTCAAGGCGGTCAGGGTGGCTTTAACCGAGGTGGTGGAAGAACTGGATTCGGTGGTGGAGCTCCCACTCCAATAGAAGAAGCAAAAAAAGCTCCTGCAAAGAAAACATTCAAAGGTAAGAAGCCTGTTTATCGCAAAGATAAAGAAGAAGAAATGTTTGACGACAAACTGTACAGCCAAAAGAAAAAACAGGTTGCTATGGTTAGTGCAGTACCTTCTTCTATAGAAATAATGGAAACAATTTCAGTTTCAGATTTAGCAAAAAAGATGAATCTTAAAGCTTCTGAAATTATTGCTAAATTAATGTCCATGGGAATGATGGTTTCTATTACTCAATCTATTGATGCTGATACAGCAACCCTATTAGCTTCTGAATATAACTGTGATGTTCATATTATCAGTTTGTACGATGAAACAGTTATCGAAAGCGATGTTGGTGCAGAAGGGGATGTTCAAACAAGACCTCCTGTTGTTACCATTATGGGACACGTTGACCATGGTAAAACAAAAACTTTGGATGCTATTAGAAGTGCTCATGTTGCAGAAGGAGAATTTGGTGGAATAACTCAGCATATTGGTGCTTACATGGTTGAAACTGAAAAAGGCAGTATAACTTTCTTGGATACACCTGGTCACGAAGCATTTACAATGATGCGTGCACGTGGTGCAAAAATTACTGATATTGTAGTTTTGGTTGTTGCTGCAGATGATGGAGTTATGCCACAAACCGTAGAAGCTATAAATCATGCAAAGGATGCAAAGGTTCCAATAATTGTTGCAGTAAATAAAATTGATAAACCAGAAGCCAATCCTGATCGAGTAAAAACCCAACTTTCAGAATTGGGACTTGTTCCAGAAGATTGGGGTGGGGACGCACAATTTGTTCACATAAGTGCCCTTAAAAAAGAAGGTTTAGATGATTTGCTAGAAGCTATTTTGCTTCAGGCAGAAGTTCTAGAACTAACTGCAACTTGGAATTGTCGTGCAGAAGGAAAAATTATTGAATCTAGAGTTGATCACGGACGAGGTGTTGTTTCTACTGTAATTGTTGAACGAGGTACTTTGTCAACAGGAGACCCCTTTGTTGCTGGTATTTATTCTGGAAGAATCAGGGCTATATTCAATGATCGTGGAGAAAAAGTAGATTTTGCTACTCCAAGTATGCCAGTAGAAATTTTAGGTATGGAATCAATGCCAATGGCTGGAGATCCATTCCAAGTTACAGATACAGAAAAAACTGCAAGGTCAATTTCTACTAAGCGACAAGAACTTAAACGCTTTGAAGATGCCAAGAATGTTCGAAAAGTTACTTTGGATAACCTTTATGACACTATCGATGCTGGCGAAGTTATGGAACTTAAAGTTATTATTAAGGCGGATGTGCAAGGTTCTGCGGAAGCTTTGAAATCCTCTTTGGAAAAACTTTCTACTAAAGATATCAGGCTTGTTGTTATCCATTCTTCAGCAGGTGCAATTAATGAAAGCGATGTAATGTTAGCTGCTGCAGATTCTAATGCAATTATTGTAGGGTTTAATGTTCGTCCTACTCCAAAAGCTAAGGTTCTTGCTGATCAAGAAAAAGTTGATATCCGTAAGTATAATGTAATCTACAAAGCTGTTGAAGAAATTACTTTGGCAATGGAAGGTATGTTAAAGCCTGATGTGAAAGAAGAAGTTATTGGTATGGTTGAAGTTAGGGATACATTCCGTGTTCCAAAGGTTGGCCTTATTGCCGGTTCTTATGTCATTCAGGGTGTTATTAAACGTACCAGTAGCGTAAATGTTATTCGTGATGGTATCGTAATCTACACCGGAAAGGTTTCTTCTCTTAAACGATTTAAAGATGATGTTAAAGAAGTTTCAACTGGTTACGAGTGTGGTATCGGTGTAGATAGTTGGCAAGATATTCAAGTTGGTGACCAATTTGAAGTATTTGAGCTTGTGGAAGTTGCCCGAAAATTGTCGGACTCAGCAGTTTCTGACTCTGGAGATAAATAGTAGATGTCTTCATTTAGGCTGGTGCGATTAGGCGAACAAATTCGAGAAGAAATTTCAAAGATGATTCTTTCTCGGCAAATAAAGGATCCTAGAGTATCCACCTTTCTTTCAGTAAATAGAGTGGATGTCTCTGGAGATTTAGGTTATGCCAAGGTTTATGTTTCCAGTTTTATGAGTGAAAAGGAAACTGAAAAGGGTGTAAGAGGATTGCAAAGTGCTGCAGGTTTTATTCAGTCTACTATTGCAAAAAAACTTACAATCCGTCAGTTTCCTAAACTTACCTTTGTTCAAGATTGCAGCATAAAAAATGGCTTTGAAATGGTTCAAAAACTGAATCAATTAGAGGCTTCTGAAAAAGAAAGTGAAAGTAGCTTTTCTGATGAAAAAACATCAGAGGGAGAATAAAACTGTCAAAATCTAATTCAATGGTGAATAATACTAGCTCTTCTGGAATTATTTTATTTGCCAAGCAATCAGGACTTACCAGTTTTTCTTCTCTTGGAGCAATAAAAAAGGCTTTGCACACCAATAAGGTTGGTCACACAGGGACACTTGATAGCTTTGCAGAAGGTCTTATGGTTGTTTTAACTGGGAGCCTTACTCGTTTAGCTCCATATTTTACTGCTGCGGATAAAAAATATTTAGCAGTTGTTAAATTTGGCTCAGAAACTGATACTTTAGAGGTTTCTGGTAAGGTAATAAAAACAGGTCCTGTTCCCACAAAAGAACAAATTTTGTCTGTATTAGATAATTTTAAAGGTTCTATTCAGCAAATTCCACCTCTTTATTCTGCCATTCATGTGGAAGGGAAAAGAGCAAGTGATATTGTTCGTTCTGGAAAAGAACTAAATATTCCTTCTAGGCAAGTTGAAATTTATTTACTGGAACTTTTGGATTTTCAAGATGGTTATGGATTATTAGAAGTTCATTGTTCGAAGGGTACATATATTCGTTCTTTGGCTAGAGATATTGGTCAGGCAGTGGGTTCCTGTGCTTATCTAGTTGCATTGCGTAGAACCGCAGTTGGAGATTTTAAACTAGAAGATGGACTTGGACTAGAATACTTACAGCCTTTTTCGATAAAAAGTCGAGGTCTTCCAGATTTATCCTTTAATCCTGAAGTAAAGGATAAAATCTATAGCACTGAATTTTTAAATCAGATTCAACAAAGTTTACGACCACTTTCACCTAAAGAAACTTTTAGTTGCTCCTTAGGAACTCTTTTTCTAAAGCCAGAAAAATTATATGATTTTAGAAACGGAAAGCCTTTGCAAAAATCCTGGTTTTTTTTAGATGCAAAAGGAAAAACCCAATTTAATAAGTTACAAGGGAATTTTTCTGAATACGCGGTTTTTTCACCTACAGAAATTTTTTTAGGTATAGTAAAAATACAAGGTTGCCGAATTAAATATGGCTTTGTGGTTCCAGGGGAGGCTAATGGTGACAAAGGAATTTAAGGTTTTTACCTGGCAAGACATTCTTTGTGACAAATTTTTTTCTTTGGATGAATTAAAAAAACTGGGATTTGTTGGAACTGCAATTACAATTGGGGTATTTGATGGAGTTCATTTAGGGCATGATGTCTTGCTTGAATCGGTTCTTTCTGCTAAGGATTGTTTTTCTGGGGTAGTAACCTTTTCTTCCAATCCAAGTACTGTTTTTTTTCCGGAAGAATATAGGGGAGATATAACTTCGATGCAACAAAAATTAAGTCGTTTTAAGGAAAAGGGCTTGGGTTTCGTTGTAGTGATTGACTTTTCCTCTGAATTCGGTAAAATAGAAGGAAAGGATTTTCTTTCAATATTGAAAGATAAACTTTCTGTGGCGTATATTGCTGAAGGGCAAGATTTTCGTTGTGGATATAAAGGTCTTACTGATATGAAGGCCTTAAAAGATTTTCTGTTACCTCAAAAGGTAATAGTTAAAACGGTACCACAAGTTATGGTTAAAGAACAACGAGTTAGTTCTTCTGCTATAAGAAAGTCTATCTTAAAAGGGGATTTTTCATTAGTAAAAGAACTTTTAGGTCGTTCCTATTCCTTGGATTGTAATCAGTTTTTGGTTCAATACCAACAAGGAAGTTATAGGTTATTCCAAAATAAGGAACACAAGAGTTTTCAAGTGTTACCTCCAAATGGAAGATATAACCTAAGAATATGTGTAAGACAGAATAATGAATTGCTTTTTTATTCTGTTCAAGGGGAAGTAATAAACAATTCCCTAAAATTTGTCTTTGATTCTGAGGAATTACAAGGACAATGTTTTTTGGACTCCGTGGAATTTGCGGAATAAATTTGTATCTCAAAGGGATTAAAATAAAAGGAGTAAGTAATGGCACTTACAAAAGACACAACTGCCTCTATCGTAACAAAGTTCGGTACTAACGAACGTGATACAGGCAACACAAGAGTTCAGGTAGCATTATTAACTGAACGCATCAAGCAGCTTACAGAACACTGCAAGACATTCAAAAAGGATAAAACAGCTTCACGCCGTTTGATTATCCTTGTAGGTCAACGCAGAAGCTTGCTTAAGTATCTTCAGCACAAAGACCTTGAAGGTTATCGTGCTTTGATTAAAGAACTTGGGCTACGTAAGTAAGTTGTTGGGACAGCCTGCTACCGTTGTGTGTGGTGGGCTGTCCTTTTCGTATTTTAAGAAATAGGCAATTAGAATTTGTCTGTAAATATTTTTTATTTTTTATGGAAAAGTGGTAAAGCCATTAGCAAAATAAAAAGCAGAGGCTTTATCTAAAGTTTGCGTTGCAAACTTTGAATATACTGCTGTTTTCCACTTTGTTACAAAACAGCGTTAAAAGTCGTTCTTAATTTTACATTCGACTTTTTATGGGAGAAAATAATGGTTCATAGAGTATCATATAAAATTGGCGATCAAGAATTAATTCTTGAAACAGGTCGAATTGCAAAGCAGGCTAATGGTGCTGTTTATGCTCAGCTTGGTGGGTCTGCTGTTATTGCCACAGTTTGTGCTTCTGGAAATGCTCAGGAAGGGTTAGACTTTGTTCCAGTTACTGTTGATTATAATGAAAAATACTATGCTGCAGGAAAAATTCCTGGGGGCTTTATTAAAAGAGAAGGTAGACCTAAAGATAAAGAAATTTTAGTTTCACGTCTTATTGACCGACCAATGCGTCCCTTGTTTGAGGTCGCTTTTGGGCGAGAGATTCAAATTGTTCCAACATGTGTTTCTTCTGATCAAGTGAATCCACCTGATATTTTGGCAGTAATTGCAAGTTCTGCTGCTGTAGTTATTTCTGATATTCCATTTAATGGTCCTGTAGCAGGTGTTCGTGTTGCATTTGTAGATGGCGAATATGTATTAAATCCTACCTATGCTCAGATTGAAAAAGCACAACTTGAAATTGTTGTTGCAGGTACTGCAGATGGATTTACAATGGTTGAAGGTGTAGATAACGAAGTTTCCGAAGATGTAATGTTAGGTGCATTAGCAAAGGCTCAGGAATTTATTACTGCAATGTGTCATTTACAAGATGAATTGCGTAAGGTGGCAGGAAAAGAAAAATTGCCACTTTGTCCAGTTTCAGCTGTTCTTGAAAATAAAGATGCAATGTTGCAAGAAGCAATGCCTAGAATGGAAGAAGCTTGCTTTGTAAAGGGAAAACATCTACGTCACGATGCAATTTCTGCTGTTAAGGCTGATTTAGCAGAAAAATATGCAACTCAATTAGAAGATGATATGCAGAAAAAATTGTTCAATGCTTTGTTTGAAGATATGGAATATAATATTCTTAGAAAAAGTATTTTGGACAAGGGCGTTCGTGTTGATGGACGAGGAACAGAAGATATCCGTCCTATTACTTGTGAAATCGGAGTTCTTCCTAGACCCCATGGTTCAGCAATATTTACTCGTGGAGAAACCCAGTCTTTAGCTGTTGCAACCTTAGGTACGGTACTTGATGAACAGGTTTACGATGACATAGATGGAGATCGCAGAGAACATTTTATTTTACATTATAATTTTCCACCATATTCAGTAGGTGAAGTTGGTCGAATGGGAACAGGTCGCCGTGAAATTGGTCATGGAAACTTGGCACGTCGGTCTTTAGAGCCAATGGTTCCTTCTAGAGAAGAATTCCCCTATACAGTTCGTGTTGTTTCTGAAATCATGGAATCTAACGGTTCCTCTTCTATGGCTTCTGTTTGTGGTGGAACATTGTGTATGCTAGCTGCTGGTGTTCCTATGAAAAAACCTGTAGCAGGAATCGCTATGGGCTTAATTACAGAAGGTGATAAATACGAAAAGTATGCAATTCTTTCTGATATTCTTGGTGAAGAAGATCACCTTGGGGATATGGACTTTAAAGTTGCTGGAACAGTAGATGGAATTACAGGTTTCCAGATGGATATTAAGATTGCAGGTGTAACTACTGAAATTATGCAAAAAGCACTGGATCAAGCTAAACGTGGACGTCTGCATATTTTGGGAATTATGAACGAAACAATTAGCAAACCTGCAGAAAAAATCAGTGACTATGCACCAAAAATTGAAACAATGAAAATTGATGTAGACAAAATTGGTGCTTTAATTGGTCCAGGTGGAAAAACAATTAAAAGTATTTGTGCTTCCTATGATGTTAAAATTGATACAGCAGATGATGGAACAGTTACAATTTATGGTAAAACAGGAAAAGCCTCTGATGATGCAAAGGCTGCAATAAAAGCTATTGTAGATGATCCAGAAGTAGGAACAATTTATCAAGGAACAGTTAAACGCATAATGGAATTTGGTGCATTTATTGAAATTCTTCCTGGAAAAGAAGGATTGTGCCATATTTCAAAGCTTTCAAGAAAAAGAGTTGAAAAAGTAACTGATGTAATTTCAGAAGGACAGCAAATTCCTGTTAAACTTATCGAAATTGATAAGATGGGGCGTTTGAATCTTTCTTATATCGATGCTTTGGAGGCTGAATCCAAGTAAATGTCTGTTTTTACACAGATTTTACCAAATCAAGTCATACTCATTACCGAGCCGGTTGCGGAGGCTAAAACTGCTGCAATCGGTTTTTGGTTTGATGTTGGTTCTCGTCATGAAGGCAAAGATTGCCGTGGCATTACTCATTTTGTAGAACATATGTTGTTTAAAGGAACAACAACTAAATCTGCCTTTGATATCGCTGTTTCATTTGACAGAATAGGTGGATATTTAAATGCCTTTACAGAAAGGGAAAATATGTGTTTGCACTGTGTTGTTCCTGGTTTGCATATTTCCACGGCAATGGAAGTAATCTGTGATATGGTTCAAAATTCTACTTTTGAAGAATTAGAACTAGAAAGAGAACGGGCTGTTATTGAAAGTGAAATATTATCTTCGCAAGATGACCCAGAAGAGGTTGCTATGGATGCAGCTTCTGAAGCAGTATGGCCTTTACATTCTGTTTCCTCTCCAATTGCAGGAAGTGTAGCAGATGTAAGAAAACTGACACGAAAAACTATTTTTGAATGGTATAATAATTTTATAACCCATGGACCTTTGGTTGTTTGTGTTTCAGGATGTTTTGAAAAAGAATTAATTATTCAATATTTAAGCAATTTACCACTTAGAAAAAAAACTTCAACTTTTAATTTGGAAAAACCAAAGTGGAATACTGGAATTGTTTTCAATGATGCTCCTTTTCAGCAAAATCAGTTTTTTTTGCAATTACCAATATCTCATTTAGTTGATGAAAAACAATATTTTGCTCTTTTAATATTAAATGCCATGATAGGTGACACTATGAGCTCTAGGTTATTTCAAAGCCTTAGAGAAAAGGGTGGCTATAGTTATAATGTTTATAGTTTTTTAACATTTTATTCTGATGCTGCTTGTTGGTGTGCTTATAGCTCTGCTTCTAAGAAAAATACTTTTGCTGTAACGGAAACTTTACTTTCTCAATTAAAAAAATTATTAGTTGAAGGTTTTTCAACAGAAGAAATAAAGGCTGCTTGTGAGCATCTTTGTGGAGAAGAAATTATTTTTTCGGAAGATATGGAATACAGAATGAAACGACTTTTTAGAAACCATTCTTTTGGATTTCCTCAAAGGTCAGCAGAAGAAACCACAGAAATTATTAGAAAAATCCCATTAGAATTATTAGATACAACCTTAAAAAGTATTTTAGATTTTTCTGCAATGAACTTTATGATTTATGGTTCTAAACCAGGAATCGGACTTAGAAAAAAAATAAAAAGCTTTATCCAAGATTATATTAACTGAACGTAAGTTTTTCCTGTGCCACCCTCTTCTGGTGGAGCAAAATGAAATTCTTTAATTATTGGATTGTTAGAAAGGTAATCCCAAACAGCAGATTGTAAAATTCCATGACCTTTTCCGTGTATTACAGAAAAATTTTGTAACCCGTGAATACTTGCTAAATCTAATTGCTTTTCTAAGGCTTTTATGGCTTCTTCGTAGCGTAGCCCCATTAAGCGAAGTTCCATTTTGGGCATTTCTGTTTCTAAATCGGTTTTATCTTGGCTAGAAATAATTGTTACTGGTACAGAGGTTGTATTCTTTATTGAATTAGTATCCTTTGTTACAATCATATCTTTTTCTTTCATTGTGATTTTCATGCTGCCAATTTGTACTAACCAAGTCTGTTTACCACTTTGTCGAATAAGTTGACCTTCTGCATTTGTTGCTTTGATTTTAACTTCTGCACCAACACAAAAAGGTAACTTTTTATTCATAAGGTTACTGGTAATATTTGATTCTTTAGTAGCAATGGCTGCAAAGGCATCTTTGTTTTTTAGCTTTTTTTTCTTGCTTTCGTTAAGTAGTTTTTTCTTTTCTATAGAAATTGTTTTTTGAATTTCTTCTTTTTCTAATTCTATTTCTTCTTCTTTAGATTCAATTTTTTTTTCTTCTAAGGAAATTGCTTCGTTTAAATCAAAAATAAATTGTTTTACGGCTTTGGTTTTTTGCTGAGTAATTTCACCTTCTCTTAGTTCACGAACTAGGTTTTCTAGCTTTTTTCTACTTTCAACTAAGAATTTTTTTGATTCTCTATTATCTGTTTTTGTAAGTTCCAATTCTTTTTGACGTAATTCAACTTCTCTTTGATCAAGTTTATTTTTCTTATTGTTAAGCTCTAAGAGTTTATTATTAAATTCTTTTTGTAATTCATCTAAGGTTTCATGTTTTAATGAAAGTCCTCGAATCATAGCAGAAACATCTGCCTGGTCACCTTCAAGATATCCTATGGCTTTATTAATAATATTTTCAGGTAAACCACTTCTAAGAGCGATATCCATAGCATGACTTTCTCCAGGAAGACCTGTTCTAATTCTATAAGTAGGTGCTAAGCTATCTTCGTCAAACTCTGCAGAAGCGTTTATGCAAGATGGGTTTGTAAAACCGTAATTTTTCAATAAACTATGGTGGGTTGTTACAATAACCCAGGAACCTTTTTCGATTAGTTGGTCTAAAACAGCCATGGCTATGGAACTACCTTCTTGGGGATCTGTGCCACTTCCTAACTCATCTAAAAGAACTAGGCTATTTTTATCTGCTCTAATTACTGCTTCTGCAATATTTTTCATGTGACCAGAAAAAGTTGAAAGGGATTGATCCAAAGATTGAGAATCTCCAATATCTGCAAACACATCAGAACAGATTGGTAACCTTGTTCCTTCTGCAGCTGGAATTGGGAATCCACTTTGGTTCAACATTGTAAATAAAGCTAAGGTTTTTAGGGTAACAGTTTTTCCTCCAGTGTTAGGACCTGTGATTATTATTACATGACAATTATCTGGAAAAACAACATCTATAGGAACAGCTTTTTCTTCGAGTAAAGGATGTCGTGCTTGTAACAACATGGGAGATTGATTTTCTGTACAAGTTGCAGCATATATTCCTTTTGTTTCCAATCCCCATTTTGCTGATGCAAAGCAAGTATCAAGGTGAACCATATTAACTCTTGCTTGCTCTATATCATCATAAAAGGGAGCTAATTGTTCAGTGGTTGCTTTTAGAATTTTTTTTATTTCAGCTTGCAACTTAAATTCTTCTTGGACAATATCGTTATTTTTTCGAACCACATCTTCTGGTTCAATATAAAGAGTTTGCCCAGTTTGGGATACTTCGTGAATAATTCCTTTTATTTTTCCTCGGCTGTTTGCCTTTACTGCAAGAACTTGTCTGTCTGTTCTAAGAACGGGCAAATCTGATTGTAATACATCTTTGTACTGAGGATTTGTAATATAGCTATGAATCTTTGTTTCTAGCTCTCGTTTTAGTTTTGCGATTGAGTTTTTTATTTCTCGTAGTTGGGGTAAATCTAATAGTTGCCCTGATTTATCTATTACTTTGTAAATAATGTTTGAAATTATAGATAATTCCGGAATATTTTGGCATAACAAATTTAGCTGGGGTAGGGAAATTTTTTTTGCTGCACTTTGAATTTGGGTTGAAGTTTTTGTAGCTATTAAAACAAAATTCCCCAAAGTATTTAATGAAGATAAATCTAAGGCTGCTCCTGAAACTTTTAAAATATCTAAAATAGGGGAAATAGGTTCCCAACCTGAAATACCATTAGTTAAGGATGTAGATAAAAAAAGAGAACATTCTTTTGCTTGTTCTTTTAATAAATCTATTTCTAAAATATTATTTGTAGGCTTTCTAGATTTGATTAATTGAAAGCCTTCTTGACTTACGCAAAATCCTGCTATTCGATTTTGAATTCTGTAATAATCTAAATCTTGTAGCGTTTTTTCGTGAAAAGCCATTTTCAATCTTCCCAACTTCCGCTATCAATTTCTTTTGAAATTCTTTCCCAACTATCTAATCTTTCTTCGCTAATAATTCCTGAATAGACTGCTTCTAAAATTTTGCATCCTGGTTCAACTCTGTGGGTGCAAGACATTCCAAAGGAACATTTTCCGATTAGAGGTTGCATTTCTTTAAAATACAGTGCTAAATCACAAGATGCAATATCGTGTAAAACAAAGCGACGTACTCCAGGGGTGTCTATTATTGAAGCGCAGGCATTCTTTCTTCCACCTAATAAAGATTCATTTAGGGTAATCCGTAAAAGTGTTCCTTTGGTAGTTGTATGGGTTCCTCTTCCGTATTTTTCAGATAGGCTACCTGTTTTTAATACGCAACTAGAATCTAAAACATTGATTAAGCTAGATTTTCCAACTCCAGATTGGCCCACCAAGGCACTTAGTTTTCCTTCCAAAATTGAAGCTAACTGAGGAATTCCTTCTCCTGTTTTTGCCGAAATCCGAAGGACAGTGTAGCCAATATCTTCCCAATCTGTTAAGCGAAAATCAATATCTGCGTCGCTTTCTAAGTCATATTTATTGCAAACTATAATTGGAGTAATTCCAGCATATTCGGCTTGTGCTAAGGCTCTGTCTATGAATCTGGGACGAAAGGGTGGCTCTTGGGGTGTTGTAACAATTAAAAGATAATCAAGGTTTGCAGCTAGTAATTGCGGTGCCCTCCCTTTTACGTTCCATCGAACAAAGGCATTTTTTCGTGGAATAATTGAAAGAATTTGACCTACATCTTGATCAAGTTGATCTATTTGTATTTCTACATTGTCCCCAGGAGCTAAAGGGTTGTAGTAACCTGTTGCATCTTTTAGTATTTTGCCTTTTATTGAACAATGTCTAATAATTCCGTCTTGACATTCGACCTCGAAAATATTATTACTGCCTCTAAGCACTGTTCCTTGTATTTGTTTTAACATATCTGTGTTTTATATTTTCTTCTAATAAAAAATTATTGCAGAATTAAATAATAATTCAAAAATAAAATCCTGTAAATACTTCATTTTGAATATCTATTTTTCATCATAGAAGCAATACATGGATTTACCATTTCTTTTAGCTTTATACAAGGCTTGGTCAGCTGATTGATATAGTTTGCTAAAGTTTGTGCCATGTTTTGGAGCTAATGCAACTCCTGCAGAAGCAGAAATTTTAACGGCTTTATTATTCTTTTCGTATGTCAAAGTCAATTTGCCGATTAATTCATCCAAGATATTTTTTATTTGCTGCTCATCAGTTTTTTTGATAAATACAACAAATTCATCGCCACCTAAGCGGCAAATTAAATCTTCTTTTGAAAAGGTTCCTTGTAAAATTTTTGCAACTTCTTGTAATGCTTTGTCCCCTGTTTTATGAAGTAGAGTATCATTTAAAGTTTTGAAATTATCTAAGTCCAAAATAATAAAAGCATGACAATCAGTGTTATCTTCTTTTTCTTGATGAAATAGATTATTTATTGTGGAAGTACAAGCACTTCTGTTGTAAAGTCCTGTGAGTCCATCTATTTCTGCTTTATGTTTTAGGGTTTGTTCTTGTCGCTTTTTTTCATCTATATTTTTTATAATGTAATATACCCAAGGATGACCCGATTTTGCATCTTCTTGAATATGTATTTCACATTGATTCCAAAGTAAAGATTCTTTTGGTCCTTTTACAAGATATTCTTGAGAAATCCTATTAATACCACGGGTATAAATATCCATTAAATTATCTATTGAACAAGCATTAAGCAGATTTGCATGATAATCAGCAGAAATTTGTTCGTTAACATAGAATTTCATCATTTCTGTATAAGATTTTATTTTTTTATTTTCAATCCTAAGGCTATCTGATAGATATATAATTCGATCTTCGATAAGGTCTGCTTGGATAAAACCTTCAATATCTGAAAATAGTTTTTCTCGTATTTGAATTTCCCTGTCTTTTTCTTGAACAGCATCTTTACGAGCATAATAGATAATTGCTATACAAAGTATAGACAAGGAAACCAAAACTTGAACTATAAAAGTATAAATATTATTTCCAAGTAGGGAAATAATATGTTGATCGATTTGGTCTTTAGGAATTGTGATTACAGTATGCCAATTATTTATAGAAATGGGAGCAAAACAAGAGATGTATTCAGTTCCTTCAAGAGTTAGGTGTTCAATAAAAACTTTGTCAGTATTTAGTTTTTGAATTAAATTGGTAGTATCAAATCCTTGTGAAATATCATTTAGTAGATCAAAAAAAGAGTTGTAGTTCCATGCTTCATTATGTTTTTGGCAACGGATTATATATTCACCTTTTTTATCGATAAGGTAGTTATGATAATCTGTTAGTGGCATACGAGCGTTTGTGTAATTTTGAAAATCTTCTATGTTTACCGCTGCATGTACTGCACCTAAAAATTTTTGCGATTCACTTAATATTGGAACGGCAACAAAAAATACCCGTTCTGTAGTAATTCTAGAGTCTCGAACTTCGCTAATAATTGGTTTTTTATTTAGCAAATTTTGCCAATATGCTCTATCAGAAATATCTACAGTATCTATATTGTTTTTATCTGTTGTCCAAAGTATTCCCTCTGTAGAAATAACCCCTATTCGCACAAATTCTTCATGTTCAAGAATTTTACTAAATTTCTTGCTAATATCCTCTTCATTTAAGGTTGTATCTCGCAAAAATTCTGCTAAAGTAAAAAGAGCATCAAGGTATCCATCTAGCCGCATGTCTATAAGAGCAGCATTTTGAATAGTTAAGTTTTTTAATAAATCTTCTTGGAAAACATATTCACTTTGTTGTACTGTTCTGTAAAAAGCTATCATAGAGAAAAAAACAAACAACAAAACAATGATTGATAAAGTGGCAATAATAGCGAAAAATTTTCTTTTCTTTTTCATTGGAATTCCTTAAACTCTGAGAAATTATAATATATTGCAATTTTAAAATCAATTGTTTATTTTAAAGTTTTAGAGATTTTTGATTTTTAGAAGTTTATTGAATTATTTATCATAGATAGATTGATTTCTATAAAACCACTTCTACCTGTTTTATAAAATTCAGATTCTTCCCAGGCTACATATAATTTTTCGCCACAAATTGAAAATTCTCCATAGATAAATCCACCTGGAAGTTTCGGTAACCTAAAAACTGTAATTCCGGAACTTGTAGGGTCTTGTTTTAAAAGAGTATTTGAAATATATGTGGTTCCGTCAGAGAAAATTGCTATAGCTCCAGTATCTTTTACAATAGCATATCCTTGGGAAGTATAACCTCCGATAGGGGATTTCTGTAAAGTATTATCATACAAAATAGAAGCAAGATTTCCATCTATTCTACAAGCCAGGTAAAATTCAAAGGGAGTATTAATTGCTGCAAATAATTCTTTTAGTTTTTCTGGTGCTTCTTGAAAGGAAAGAGGTCTTTGCGCTTGTCTAAAAGTATCTGCAGATATTTCTGTTTTAGTTAATTCTACAGCTTGTGAAATAGGAATATTACCATCTGCGTTTGGGGTGGAAAATTGTAAATATTGAAAATTTGTTTTATCTGAATCAACAGACTTAATTACAAGTAACCAAGATCCATCTTTTGGTAAAATATTTGTTATTTCAGATTCAGCGGAAATTTCGAAGTCATTATAGGTTAGCAAGGGAATACAAATCTTATTTTTAAAATCATATGCTATTATCAATGGTCTTTTTTCAGTTTTAGTATTTGCTTTGTGATTAAAAAAAGAGTTTCGGTATAAATGAAATACAGGATATTCTTCTGTAAAAAGTAGGGTATCAGCAGTCACTTCTGAAAAAATATGCTTATCTTGAATTAATACAGGTTTTCCAGAAGAAAAATCTAATATGCCAAGTCTATTCACTAAAGCACAGGATACATTTTTTTGATTTCCAGCTGCGGTAATTCTAATAGATTCAGTCCAAGGTTTTATGGCTGTATCTGGGGCATTTTGTGGTAAATCAATAGGCAAAAAGTTTGATGAAGTAAAATAATACCAGTTATGTGCTTTTAATTCAGTTATTTCAACTTCTTCCTCTGTGTAAATTTGTTTTTCAGTACAAGAAACAAAAAATATTATGGATGCAAGAAAAATTAATGCTTTAGAAAAAAAATTGTAGTTCATTTGTTATAGTTTACTGCTCAATTTCTGTTATGGCAAGTGTTACTTGATTATTTTTATTCCAAAGTAGTTTTATTAATTGATTCTTATACAAAAAGATATTTTCAGGATTTATTGTGTATGAATTTTGGGGATTTGTATAGGGTAGTGTAAAAATTAATTTATTTTCTTGTATCCTGCAATTTATTACAGGTTGAAGAAGAAATTTTGAATAGATTTTTGTAGACTCGTCAAAATTCATTTCTTTGTCGTTTATTTTTTGAATTGAAAATTCTTTTGTTGAGTATTTTTCTTCTTTAATTGAATATACATTAAATTTACCACTAGATATGGCTAAAAGAATTTTTTCTTTGTTTATACACCAAGGGCTAAATATTTGTCCTTTTTCTAATGCATTTACATACCTTTGGTGAATATTATTTGAAAACTTTTTCCAATTAAATAATGAAATATATTTTTCTCCACAAGAATCCATTTCGCAGTTTTGTCCATTAATCAAAGATTCTAATAATTCTGCGACAAATCCTCCATGCCAAGTTATTTTTTCTTCTGCAGGATAAACACAACCAGCCGGATGAAAAAAAACACTGCCTTCATTATTTAATTCATTCAATTTTGATACAGGTTGACAAATAATTGCCGTGGGTTGATTTTTGTTTAATTCAAGGGTAAAAGATTCAGCTGTGGCTGGAATTTTATAAATTGTTTTTCCATCTTTATTTATTGAAATAATATTCCAATTCAAAAGTGTAGGATGAGTATTATGAGGATAATCAGGTAATTTAAATTCTAAAATTTCTGTTTTACAAAAAAAATCTGTTTGATGGCTACATCCTCCAAAAAAGTAAAATTCACCAACTAAAATAAAAAATAATAAATGAAAATATTTTTTCTTTTTCATATAATTAATTATTGGGTATTTTATAAAAAAAAGAACCTAAAAAAATATTTTTTCTGTAAAAAATTGAACTTTATTTCGACCTATGGTAAAATCTAAAAAGATAAAGTTTTTTTGGAGGGGCTAAATGGGTGGTAGTATTTTCGGTTCGTTGTTCAAAGTATCTACATTTGGTGAAAGTCATGGACCTGGTTTAGGTGTAATTATTGATGGTTGTCCAGCTGGAATTTTTTTAAACCAACAGCAAATCCAATTAGCTCTTAATCGTAGAAGACCTGGAAATCACGGTAGTTTATTAAATGCCGCTGTTACTGCAAGAACAGAAGCAGATGAATGTGAAATATTAAGCGGTGTTTTTGAAGGAAAAACAACAGGTACTCCAATTGCTATATTAATTAGAAATACTTCCCAATTATCCAAGGATTATGAGGCTTTGCGAAATGTTTTTAGACCTGGGCATGGCGATTACACTTATTTTAAAAAATATGGTCATAGGGATTTTCGTGGTGGAGGGCGAGCCTCTGGGCGAGAAACAGCTGCAAGAGTTGCAGCAGGGGCAGTCGCACAAGCTTATTTAACTTCTGTTTTAGGTGAAAATTTTAATTCCATAGCCTATACTTTAAAAGCTGCTGGAATATCTTGTACTAACATAGATTTAAGCGTAATAGAAAAAAATCTAATGCGAGCCCCTGATATGGAAGCCGCAGAAGCAATGAAAAAAAACATTGAAATGTTGCGAAAACAGGGTGATAGTTGTGGTGGAATAATTGAATGTTGTGTTCAAGGAATCCCAGCTGGGTTAGGGGAACCTGTATTTGACAAATTAGATGCTGAATTAGGTAAGGCGATGCTTTCAATTGGAGCTGTTAAAGGAATTGAATTTGGAATTGGATTTGCTTGTTCTGATATGCTTGGAAGCCAGATGAATGATGAAATTCAAAGCCAAGGTGAAAATTGCAGTTTTTCAACAAACCATAGTGGAGGTATTCTTGGTGGAATATCCAATGGAGATATAATTAAATTTCGCTTGGCAGTAAAACCTGTACCTAGTATTTTTAAAAAACAGCAAACTGTAAAATATAATCAAGGTGAATATGAAAATATGGAACTAGAAATTGAGGGCAGACACGATGTATGTCTTTGCCCTCGAGTTGTTCCTGTTGTAGAAGCTATGTGTTATATTACTTTTGCGGATTTCCTTCTGCGACAGGAAGTCCAGAAAGGTGTATGTTTCCCACGGTAACTATATCGTAGCCAGCATCTAAAATTGCACCGATAAGTAAATCCAATTTGTTGTAAAGATAATCGCTTCTAGTTCCATTGTTAATTCCAACAGCTACTGGTATTACTGCTTTATCTTTTAATTGACGAATTATTTTTTCTATAATTTCTGCACTAGAAAGATAAGTTACGTCGTTTTGAGCAAAGGCTTCTAGGGTAATAGTATCTGCCGCAGTAAAACCATTACCAATATAGGTGTAGCCAGCTAATTGTCCACCTTTAATAATTTTTTGATTTGCTTTGTAATATGGTGCATGCCACAAAAGAGCTAATTCGTATCCAGTGGTTGCAAAAAATTCATCTTCGTTTCTTGCTAAACCTTGGCGAATAAAAGCTTCGTCTACAATAAATCCTTCACTGTTTAATAAATCTGTTGCAGTATAAAACATTGATGCACATTCATGGTTTTCTGTTGCTATTTGAATGGCTGCATCAGGATACCTACGTAAAAACTCACCGTTAATAAAAAATGTGGATTGAATATTATATTTATTTAAGGTATGAAGAATTGCAGCCAGTCCATCTGCATTGTCAGTGGCATCAAAGGAAAGGGCAACCTTTGGTCTTGCTTTTTTTTCTAAAGCCGCTGGGGTATATAATATTTTTGTAATTGCTGGTCCTGTTAAATATCTAACATAAGGTGCGTTTGTAAAATCTGCATTTGGACTTGTACCTAGAAAAACTCTGTATTTATTATTCCCTGTGGTAGACTTTGGAATTGAAGTTAAATCAGATTTTTTCCATGTGCTATTTTCTTTTTCATATTCATAACCAACTTCTTGAAAAAAAACAACTGGGTTATTGTTATCTGGATTCCAAGAATAATTATTTGCAGAAGAAGGAAAAAGGAATCTTAAAGTTCCAGTTTGTCCCCCAAGAAGTTCCCATTTGCTTACAGAATATTCTCCGCCAAGATATATGCTGTCTGAATCATTCCAAAGATAAGAAATAATTGGTTCATAATTTATGTTATAAAGTTGCTTCCATTGAGAAATTGAGTAAACAAAGACATTTGTTTTATCTGTGAATAAAACCTTCTCTTTATTTGGTGAAAGAATTGGTTTTTGGGCTTTGTTTGGTGTAGAAAGATTTATTTTTTTTAAGGATGTTTCATCTTGTTCTAATTTGAAAACCTTACTTGTAATTTCATTCCCCTTTGATTTTTCTATCCAAATAATAGGACTTAAACCATCCCAAAAAATCTGAAATTTAGATGTTTCACCTAAAGCTACAATTTCTGTTCCTGTATGCAAAAGAGGATTAAAACTTGGATTTCCTGGTAGTCTCATATAATAAAAAGTACCATTAGCCTTTGCAATAAACATTCTGTTACAATTTGTATTTACGCTATATGTATCAGAAGAATCGAAAGAAAAAGGAAGTCTTCCTATAATTGTGCCTATTCCCATAAAATCTGAATATAATGCCCGTGTATACATTTCATTTATTGGAATACTGTAAACTAAATCGTTTGTAATGTATATTAATTTCTTGTCAGAAGCCCAATAAACAGAGTTTATTGAACCAGGTCCGATTTTTCGTAAATATTCAGGAATTTGGCTTGTTTTGAACATAGCATCTGGTTCAGTAAAGTATAAAATCCCTTCTTTTTCGTAAATCAATAAAGAACTATCAGCTGACCATTTTACAGGAACCTCTGTATAACTGAATTCTAACTCTGGAATTAAAATTGTTTCTGTGTATCCAGATGCATTTCTAATAATGACCTTTCCACTTGCAGGTCCTTTTTTTTCAATGTTGCAAATCCATTTACCGTCAGGACTAATTGATTCTGCTCCATGTAAAACAGATTCACTTGGAATTTTATTATTGTTATCTTTATTTGTGTGGGTTAATATGCCTGTATCTAAAGAGTATTGTGATATTCCGTAGCGATTTTTTAGGCGCAAAGTTTTTCCATTTGAAAGAAGACCCATTTGTTCTGGAAAGGCAGTTAAAATACAGGGTTCAGATTTTTCTTCGTTTAAATTAGCTGAAAATAAGGTGCTATAAGATATTTCACCAGAGTGATTATGGGTAACAGAAAAAAGAATTTCACTTTGACTATTAAGTATTGGGTTGGAAAATGTTATTTGCGGGTAAGTAAGTGTTGCAGAAAAAAATATTAGGCTAATTTGTAAAAAAAAATTTCTTTTCATTTATGCATCTCCACACTTAATGCTATAGTTTCTAAGTCTCTTTCTAGTTCTGCAAGTTCTGCATCCAGTTTTTGAATATGTTTAACCTTATCTTGAACTTGTAGTTGTTCTAAGCGAGTAAAAATTGAATCTAAATTTGCCTCTTTTACAGCCTGCTCGATTCGGGATTCACCACACCACGGACAGTACAAAAAATCCATATCGATTGTTCTTCCACAACTTTTGCAAATACATACAGATTGCATAATATTCTCCTATTAAAAAGTCAATGAGAAAGTTGGCAAGAAACTTCGTTACAAGAAAAACTTTCGATTTGACTTTTTAACGCTGTTTCGTAATATAATGAGAAACAGCCTTATATTCAAAGTTTGCAACGCAAACTTTAGATAAAGCCCCTGCTTTTATTTTTACCAAAGGCTTTATCACTTCTCCTATAAAAAGTCGTATGTAAAATAAAGAACGACTTTTTAACGCTGTTTCGTAATGTAATGAGAAACAGCAATATATTCAAAGTTTGCAACGCAAACTTTAGATAAAGCCCCTACTTTTTATTTTGGTAAGGGCGTTATCACTTCTCGTATAAAAAGTCGTATGTAAAATAAAGAACGACTTTTTAACACTGTTTCGTAATGTAATGAGAAACAGCATTATATTCAAAGTTTGCAACGCAAACTTTAGATAAAGCCCCTGCTTTTTATTTTGGTAAGGGCTTTATCACTTCGCCTATAAAAAACTACACAAAAAAATTTGAAACTATTTTTTTACTAATAATTCAGTTTTTATTTATAACATATTTTAGAAAAAAAATAAATATCAATTTTTATATCTAAATATAATAAACAGACTACATATTGCTTTATATTTTAAATAATTATATTATAGAAAAATGAATAGTTCTGAAACTTTTTTACCCACTCTACACATTAACAATAACCAAAACCTCCAGTTTGCTTATACAGACAATTCATCTATATACATGATGTTTTCTTCTGGGAATTTTGCTCTTTCTGACGGAATCCTTTCGTCAAAAGGTCTTTTAATTCAAGACTTTGGAATAAAAGTAGAAAACAAATTTTACCCTAGATGTGAAGCTGAATTAATAAAGGCTGAATTAGGAGGTTTCCGTTTGTCCTGGGGTGAAAAACTTCCAAAAGTGTTTGTTGCCTTAACTGAAGGGATTTGCCACATTCAAATTGAAAAAAATTTAGATGTTACCCTGGAAAATTATAATATTTCTTTGGTTTTATTTTCTTCAAAAGAATTTACTGAATGCATAGATAAGGGAAATACTATTTTTTCTTCAGTGGATTTTTCTATAAATAATACTAATATTAAAAACAAATGTAATTCCTTTTCCCAAAAAACAAAAAATATTTGTAGTAGGATTATAGATTTTACCCCATCTTCTTGTCATAAAATTTCAGTTCAAATTAAACTTGTTTGTACTGAAGAAAAAAACTTTGTTCCAGATTTCAATTTGCTAAACACAAAAATTGAATCTTTGAATAAAAAACTTTCAAAAGCAACCCTTTCCACAGGAATTAATTCTTTAGACAAAGCCTATAGTTGGGCAAAATATTCTGGATATCAACTTTTAACAAAAGAACCTTCTTATGGAATATGGGCAGGACTTCCTTGGTTTAGAGATAACTGGGGAAGAGACACTTTTATTGCTTTGTCTGGAATTCTTCTTGTAAACGGTTTATTTGATGAAGCAAAAAATGTTATTCGAGGATTTTCTTTATATCAAGATAAAAATCCTTCAAGCAAAACCTTCGGTCGTATTCCTAATCGCTACGATGCAGAGGGAAATATCATTTACAATAATGCAGATGGCACTTTATGGTTTATTAGAGAAGTTGTTGAATATGGAATGTACACAGGTGATAAAACATTTTTAGAAGAAATGTGGCCAGTTGTAAAAACTGCAATAAACTGTGACATTTCCCTTAGAACTGATAGCCAAGGTTTCCTTACCCATGGTGACGCTGATACATGGATGGATGCAAGACTTAAGGGAGAAAATGCTTGGTCTCCAAGAGGAAATAGGGCTAACGATATACAAGGTCTTTGGAAAACAGCCCTAGACTGTGGAATATATTTAGCAAAAATTTTAGGATATCTAGAAGATGTTCAAAATTGGATAGATCACAGTGAACTTTTATCAAAAAACTTCTTAAAAAAATTCTGGGATGGAGAAAAAATCGCAGACTGTATATTACAAGATGAAACTCCAGATTTTAGATGTAGACCAAACCAAATGTTCCTTGTTACTACACCTTTATCTTTTCAAGAACCTATTATACCTACAGAAATAAGGCAAAAAATTACAGAAACTGTAACAACAGAATTAATATTTCCCTATGGAATTTGCTCCCTTAGCCAAAAAGATGATTTTTTTCATCCCTATCATATAGGATGCAAAAATTATCAAAAAGATGCTGCTTACCATAATGGTACAATTTGGGGATTTAATTCTGCACTGGCAGTATCCTTTTTATGTAAGAATAATTCAAGACGCAACGCCAAGGAACTTTTGTTTAATCTATCAGATCAATTTTTTAGCCTTGGATGTATAGGTAGCCTTAGCGAAAATTTAAATGCTTTTCCAGATAAAAATGGAGACATTATTCCCACAGGAACTTGGTCTCAAGCCTGGAGTGTTTCTGAATTTAACAGAAGTATTATTCAAGATATACTTGGAGTTAAACCTAATCTTTTAGAAAATAAAATAGTTTTTTCACCAGAAATTCCAGAAGATTTCCCAGCAGGAAGTGCTAAATTACCCTTAGCTCAAGGTTATCTTACTTTAAGATGGGAAACAGGCTTAACTGAAGATCAAGAATACCAACGAACTTTTTATTTTTCTGGAGAAAATCTTCCCACTGATTTAGAAATTCAGTGTCCTGATAATCAACTGATAAAATTAAAAGGTTCTACAGAAGTATTAGTTAATGTATCTTTTCAAAAAGACATATATCTAGATTTCGCTAAGCCTGATTTTGAAAGAAAATATCCTTGCCTTGAAAAAAAGAACTTTTTGGAAAAGATAGTAGCCTTGGAAAAATACAATGGCCACCATCTACCAACACATACATCTGTACATTAATAAGGATTTTTGAAGTTACATTTTTTCGTATTGTTGAACTTCATCGCTTAAATGGCGAATTTCTACTTTAGCAGCACTAAACATAGCTAAAGAATCTGCACTGTCATAGTAGCGTTTTTCGCAAACCACACGTTTAATACCACAGTTAATTATCAACATGGCACAGGTTCGACAGGGGGTCATTTTGCAATATAAAGTGGCTCCTTCGATAGAAATACCATTTTTTGCAGCTTGGCATATTGCATTTTGTTCTGCGTGAACAGTTCTTACACAATGCTGAGTTATAGAACCATCTTCGTGAACCATTTTTTTTAGCATATGGCCTTCTTCATCACAATGAGGCAACCCTGCAGGGGAACCCACATAACCTGTAACTAATAGACGATTATCTTTGGCAATTACACAACCAGAACGACCACGATCACAAGTGGCGCGTTTCGCTACTGTTCTGCAAATTTCCATAAAATAATCATCCCACTCTGGACGTACATAGGGCTTATTTTCTAAATCTGACATGATTCCATACTATATGATGAATTAACCTTTGTCAAACTTCAAAGTTTTAATTTCTACAGAAACCGTATTTTTTATGCTTATACTGGAATATAAAGATCAAATTGGCTACCCTTACCTTTTTCTGAAGAAACATTTAGTTTCCAATTAAGGGCCAATGATACAGTATTTACAACTGCTAAGCCTAAGCCTTTACCCTCTTCTCGCCTAGAATTGCTTCCTCGATAAAAGGGATCAAAAATATATGGTAAATCCTTTTTGTCAATTCCAACACCATTATCTACGATGGAAATAATAACCTCTTTTGCTAAAGAATTTTCATCATAATTTAATGAAACTAAAAGTTTTACTATGCCATCATCAGATGTATATCGAATGGCATTTCCACAAAGATTTTCTAGAACTCTTAGCAACAATCTTTCGTTTGTGCATAATATAAATTTTTTAGGAAGATTAATTTCTGTTATTACAGTTCTACCCATTAATGTACCATCAGATTTAAATTGCTTAGAATAGGATTCTAAAAAATTTGATAAATCAATTTGGTCTACCTGCTTACAAGTTTCAGGAATATCTAACTTAACAAATGAAATTAAGTCATCAACCATATCTTCTAATTGTTCTACTTTTGAACCAATTATTTTTAAGGAATTTTCCATGGCACTAGGAGAATCGATTATTCCATCTGAAATAGCTTCTGCGTAACCTTTTATTAATGCCAAAGGTGTACGTAAATCATGACTTATTCCCATAATAAAATGGGAACGGCGAAGTTGAGATTCTCGCAAAGAAATACGCATACTGTTTAAGGATTTTGTTAAAGAAGTAATTTCATTTCCACCCTTTACTTTTACTTCCTGTTCTAAATTACCCTCTGCAAGTCTTTTTGTTTCCTTTTCTAATAAAGATACTGATTTCATTATGGAACGAGCAATTAATATTATTACAATACTGCAAAAAATTAGCATACAATATAGAAACAAGACTATAAATTTTAGTCTTTTTGTTAATTTATTAGGTTTGTATCTATTTTCTTTAAGAATCCTAGAAATAATAACTACAGAGGAGGGTTTTTCGTTATTAATATTAAAACTTGTGTCTATTTGATACAAATATTTACTAGAAGAATGAAATAAAAAGTTTGTAAATATTTCATTATTAATAATTGAACCCGCTTTGATATCAGATATCGTTGAATAAATTACTTGACCATCTTGAAAAGCAATAGCTACATCTACATCAGAAGGTAACCTTCTTACAAAATCTGCAATACGATTCCATTCTTTTTTGTTAAGGGTGAAATTTTCATTTTTGCAAAATTCGTCATACCCTGGAATAAAAATTTTCTTGGGAGATTCATAATAA
>JAGAOP010000014.1 GCA_017623685.1 Spirochaetaceae bacterium | reverse complement strand
GAAAAGGTTCAAAAGCCAACTCTTATAATTAGCCACAATAAAACCCTTTCTGCTCAGCTTTATCGTGAGTTTAAAAGTTTTTTTCCAAATAATGCAGTTGAATATTTTGTTTCATATTATGATTATTATCAGCCAGAAGCCTATGTTCCTGCAAGAGATTTGTATATCGAAAAAGATGCCTCTATAAATGATGAAATTGACCGACTTAGGCTTGCTGCTACTTATAGTCTTATGGAACGCCGAGATGTAATTGTAGTTGCTACTGTTTCTTGTATTTATGGATTGGGAATGCCAGAACTATACAAGGATATGCGAATTCACTTGGAAAAAGGTCAAACTCTGGACCCTAACAAATTTGGAAAACAATTAGTTTCTTTGCAATACGAACGAAATGATGCAGTTTTAGAACGTGGACGATTCCGTATTCGTGGAGATGTGATAGAAGTTTATCCTGCTTACATGGAAACAGATGAAGCTTATCGAATTGAACTTGATTGGGAGCAAATTCATCGTATTCGCAGATTTAATACGATTTCTGGACAAATTATTGAAGAATTGGATGAAACAACGATTTATCCAGCTAAGCACTTTGTTGTTCCACCGGAAATGTTAAAATCTGCCACAGAACGAATTAAACAAGAAATGGAAGAGAGGGTTGAGTTTCTTCAGTCTACTGGTAAACTTCTCGAAGCTGAACGGTTAAAAACTCGTACCACCTACGACCTTGAAATGCTAAACGAAATGGGTTATTGCCCAGGTATTGAAAATTATTCAGGTCCAATTTCTGGTAGAAAACCTGGACAGCCTCCTGCCACATTGTTGCATTATTTCCCAGAAGATAGTTTATGTTTAATTGACGAAGCCCACGTAACAGTTTCACAAATTGGGGGTATGTACGAAGGAGATCGTTCTAGAAAGCAAAACCTTGTGGACTTTGGATTCAGGTTGCCCAGTGCTTTAGATAATCGGCCATTAAAATACGCAGAGTTTGATTCTATGGTTCATAGGACAATTTATGTTACTGCAACTCCTAGACAACAAGAAATAAGTAAAAGTACACAGGTTGTGGAACAACTCATTCGTCCCACAGGTCTTCTTGATCCCATTGTAGAGGTTCATCCTAGCGAAGGTCAAATGGAAGATATATATTCTCAGGTTAAAGAACGTATCGAAAAAAAAGAGCGTTGCCTTTTGCTTACTCTTACAAAAAAGATGGCAGAAGATTTAACGGAATACCTTGATGGGCTTGGGTTAAAAGTCCGTTACATTCATTCTGAAGTTGAAACCATTGAGCGAGTTGAAATATTAAAAGGTCTTCGTGCAGGTGAATTTGACGTGCTTATTGGAATAAACTTACTCAGAGAAGGAATTGATTTGCCAGAGGTTTCATTCATAGCCATACTTGATGCTGACAAAATAGGTTTTTTGCGTTCTGCTACCAGTCTTATTCAAATTATAGGTCGTGCTGCTCGTAACGTAAATGGTAAAGTTGTAATGTATGCTGATAAAATTAGCGATGCCATGAAAGAAGCCATAAATGAAACAAAGCATAGGCGGCAAGTTCAAGAAGCATATAACCTACAACACGGAATTACACCTGCTACAGTTTCCAAGGCTATAGAAGATATTCTTGTAAGACAAAACGAAGACAAAAAAGCTGCTGTTGAAACTGAAACTAGTGTTTTAACTAAAAATACAAACTTATTTATACCGACACAAAGACGAAAATTGCTAAAAGCCTTAGAAAAACAGATGATGGAGTATGCAGATTGTCTTGCTTTTGAAGAAGCTGCCGCTCTGCGAGACCAAATAGCAGCGATAAAATCTCAATACGGAGAGTAATTTTATTCCGTGACTTATTGAGGCAAATTTTCTGCAAGTTCATGAAGGGAATCAAAGGGATACAGTTGCCCTAGAGTTGTTTTTTCTATTGTAGCTTCGTTGCAGCCAAACCAAACTGGAGTATTTGGTTCTGCAAATTCTGAAAGGACTTGGCGACAGGCTCCACAGGGTCCTACGGGATAATCGCTCTTTGGAGTTGAAATAGCGATTGCAACAAATCTTCTATAGCCAGCGGATGCAGCTGCAAAAGTTGCACTTCTTTCAGCACAGTTTGTAAGTCCGAAGGAACGATTTTCAATATTTGTTCCAGTAAAAATTGTTCCGTCTTCCATTAATAAAGCGGCTCCCACAGGAAAATGAGAATAGGGTGAATAAGATTTTTCTGCTGCTTTTTCTGCAAGTTTGAATAGATGAATCATTTTTTCAGTATCCATAAAGTTTCTCCTATAATAAAAAGGGTTTTAAATATGTATTCAATGTTAGAAACATTTCCTAGTAACCCTTTACAAATAATTTGTATTATTATACCATGAAAATATGAAAATAAAAGAAAATATACAACTTTGCTTAATCATAGGCAGCATTTTTTTAGTCCTATATATATTGTTTGCTGCAAATCCTTTAGGGCAAGAATTGCAACTTGCTCCTGAATGGACAATAAATATAAAAGACAGGCAATTTTTTTTAGAAGAAGGAGCAACAGCTCAAGTCCAAATCCCATTTAAAATGGGACAGAATATGGGATATTTTACGCCAGAAGGAAAACTTACGTTACTAGAAACTTTTCCTTTTCGGGCAACTATTTCTTCTACTTACAGAGCACCTTATAGCCAAAATTCTTCGGTAATTCCCTTTTATTCTTTTGATAGCAATACACCTGTAGGTGAAATTCACGGAAGTGGATTCCCCTTTTTTACAGAAAATGGTTTCTTTCTGTTTGGAGTTGGTGGGGGAGCCATTGCTCAATATGATTTTAGTGGGAATAAATTGTGGAACTTTGAAAATTATGTTCCAATTATCTCTTTTTCATCTTCTCCATCCGGTGTTGCATTAGGTTATGCTGATGGAACAGTGCTTGTGTTTTCTCCTACAGGAGAACTTTTGCAAACCTTTGAACCGGGAGGCAGTACTTATCCTGTGATATTAGGAGTGGCTTTATCTGACAGTGGGCAGCAATTAGCCAGCGTTTCTGGAATAGACAGGCAACGTTTTGTTCTTGCACAAGAAAAAAATGGTTTAACCAAGGTTGTATATCATCAATATTTAGAAATGGACCAAAAAGAACCTGTGCTTGTTCAGTTTAGCCAAGATGAAGAATATGTTTATTATGGTAGTTCCATAGGAATTGGAATTCTAGACTGTTCTTCTTTGGAAAATCGAATAATTAAACTGGAAGGAAAAGTAATTTCTGTAAAAGAAGTTCCTTCTCTCGATTTAGTTTGTGTTCTTACAAAAAATAAAGTTGGATATTCAGTTTATTTTATTGAAGGATTTGGAAATCTTATAGGTGGTTTCCATTTTAACGCAGATACGTCTTTTATTTCTGTCAAAGATGATTCTTTATATGTGGGAAAAGACAATTCAATTTCTAAAATTAAAATTAAGTTTGAATAAAGGTGAATTATAAATGAAGAAATGTGCTTTTTTGATAACATTTTTAATATTAACAAATTTTGCAATTTTTGCCTTTACTTGGCCACAGTCAGATGTAACGGAAAATTCTTTTGCAAATTATTTTGGTCAAAAACGAGGTGATTCATTTTGTAATTCACTGGTTTTTCAAGTTCCTACGGAAGTTGTAGTAGCAGAAGAAGGAGCTGTTCTTGTTGTAATAGGAGAAAATTCTGGAGAAATGGGATGGTTTGCCTCTCCATTAGGAAACTCTTTGATTTTAGCCCATGATGATGAAATGATTAGTGTCTATGGTAATATGCAAACTATGGATATTGATAGCTCTGCAAAATATCTTCAAACTGGAAGATTAGTTGGAACAAGTGGTGATTCAGGGTGGCACAATGGACAAAGTGGTTTGGAATTTCAAATTATTGATACTCAAAAAGATGCTACAATTAATCCTTTGCTTTTAATGCCACAAATCGGTTTTACCCAAAGAATAAGAATTCAAGGTGTTTCTGCCGTTTCTAGAGATGGCACTGAATATGATTTAAGAGTAAGACGCACCGTTCCTGCAGGACGATATTCTCTATATTTTCACCGAAACGAAACTGAACATCCTTATTCAACAACTGTTTCTATAAATGGTGCAGCAGTTGAAACTGTTACCTTTGATGTTTTAACAAAAGATAAAAATATGTTGTCTGTAAGTGGCAAACGTCTATTTACTGCAAAGGATGTTTATCCAAAAGAGCAAAAACAACTTTTAGCTGAAATAAGTTTAGCTCAAGGTCGTAATACTATAAATATTTCAGCAAAATCAATAAATGGTACGGAAACTTCCTTGACTTATATTTTAGACGTTCGCTAATAATTATTCTCCGAACAAATGTTCAAATTCGTGCATTTTTTCCATTGCCCGTTGTTTGCACATTCCACAACCTGTCCCGATTTTTGTTCGAGCTTGTAGTTGTTCCCATGTACGATCCCCAGCTTTATATGCTTCTTCTAAGTCTCGATCGGTTACATTAAGGCATGAACAAATAACTTCAACTTGTTCTTGACCAGCAAGGGATGGTTTGCCCTGTTTTGTTAAATAATCATCGATGGCAGATCGTAGTGCTTTGTCTCCCAAAACTGAACAGTGAATTTTGTTGTCAGGCAAACCACCTAAACGAGCTACAATATCTTGTGGTCTAAGTTTATAGGCTTCTTCAAGTTTCATTCCTTTTATAGCTTCTGATAACAGAGAAGTTGATGCAATGGCACTAGCACAACCGTAGGTTTTCCAACGAACGTCTTGAATTACATCATCTTTGATTCTAAGCAGAATCAACATTTGGTCACCGCATTTAATATTTCCCACTATACCTCGCCCATCATGAGGCCACTGGGATTCATCTTCTAGCAGTACATTTTTAGGATTCATAAAATGTTCTTTTACAACTTCTGAATATAGCCAATCTTCCATAAATTCCTCACTCTGAATATGATATTGTGGACATTTTTCTAAGTCTTTCAATTACTGGAGGGAAATTCTTTAGAATGTAGTCCACATCTTCTTGTGTATTATATTTTCCAAAACTAAAACGAATTGAACCATGTGCCAGTTCTGGACCTAGCCCAGTTGCCATAAGCACATGAGAAGGGTCAAGGCTTGCAGAAGCACAAGCTGAACCTGTAGAGGCTGAAACCCCCATTAAATCTAAATGTAAAAGTATTGCTTCTCCTTCTGCCCCTGGAAATGAAACGTCTAGCGTGTTAGGAAGTACATCGGTTGGATGTCCGTTAATTCGTATTCCTGGAATAGAAGCTAGAAGCCCTTCTTTTAAACTGTTTCGTAAGGCACTGGTATGTTTCCCGTATTCAACAAGGTCTTCTTTTGCTCTTTCTGCTGCAAATCCATAGGCTGCAATGGATGCACCATTGTATGTACCTGCTCTAAGTCCATGTTCTTGGTGACCACCTCGAATTAAAGGCTCAATAGGGCATCCTTTTTTTACAAATAAAGCACCAACGCCCTTTGGACCATAAATTTTATGGCTAGAAAAGGTTGCATAGTCCACATTCCAGTCTGTTAAATCCACTGGGATTTTACCTGCTGCTTGCACTGCATCAGTATGAAATAATGCTCCAGATTTATGTGCCATTTGACAAAGTTTTTTTATATCTTGCACAGTACCAATTTCATTGTTTGCAGTCATAATAGAAACTAGCAAAGGTTTTTTTTCTAATGCTAGTTGGTATTCCTTTTGGGAAATAATACCGTCTTTGTCCACAGGTAAATAGATAACCTCTAGTCCAAATTGTTCTTGCAACCGTTTTGATGCTTCCAAAACACAGGGATGTTCTATTGCAGAAGTTACAATTATATTGTTCCCTTTTTTTTGTGATAAAGCTACCATTGTATTTAATACAGTGTTGTTGGATTCTGATCCTCCAGAAGTGAATATAATTTCTGCAGGTGTTATATTCACTAAAGCTGCCACTTGTTGTCGTGCTTTTTCTATGGTTTTTGCAACGGCTCGTCCATCTTCATGTAAGCTAGACCCATTGGCAAAATTATCAAGTTGTTCTATGTAAAATTCCTTTACCTCTGGGGAAAGAGGTGTTGTTGCATTGTAATCAAGATAAATTCGTTTCATTCAGTTCCTTTGGAAATAATTCCTCCTCCCATAATTGTATTTTCTAAATATACTACAGCTGCCTGTCCTGGGGCAACTGCTCTTTGTGAATCCATAAAAGTAATTTTGTATGAACCATCTTTAATTGGTGCAATTCTTGCTTCAGCAGGTTTAGAAGCAAGGCGAATTTTAACAAAGGCGTTAAATGGTTCTTCAGGAGCATATCCGCCTGACCAAACCCAATCATCTGCAATTAGTTCTTTACAAAATAAATCTTTTTCCTCTGATAAAATAACTTTGTTTTCAACTGCATCTATGGAATGTACATAAATCGGCTTGCCCACACTTACGCCTAAGCCTCTTCTCTGTCCAATAGTGTAATGTTCTATGCCACGATGTTTTCCTAATTTCTTTCCTGATAAATCTACAATGTCTCCAGGCACAGAAGGCTTGTCACCAAAAAGAATATCCAAATAAATATCTGGAATAAAATCTTGGCTTTCACCTCTAGAAGCTGCTTTTAAATTTCTATCTTGTGCCATCTGAAAAACCTGTTTTTTAGTAAAATTTGCCAAAGGAAATCGTACCTTTTCTAATACTTCAGAAGAAAGGCGACATAAAAAATATGTTTGATCTTTTGTAACATCTGTGGCTGCTGAAATCATTACGGGGCGTATTTCTTGTAAATCATTATTTAAATTTTTAATTTTTTCTGTGCCAAAATATAATTGTCGCAAATCATTTTTTGGACGAACAAGTTTTGCATAGTGACCTGTACAAAAATAGTCAAAATTAATTCCATGATTTATAGCTTCTGTTAATAATGCTCCAAACTTAACAGTTGGATTGCATCTTACACAAGGATTAGGAGTTCTACCACTTCGATATTCAGTTTTGAAATATTCCAATACTTGTTGTCGATAAACTTTCTGCACATTAATTACGTAATGAGGAATATTTTGAGTTTTACAAAATTCTTTGCACTGGTTTATGTCAATTTGTTCGTCTGGACCATAACAAGAAGAACGTATCCCATCTTTTGAGGGAGGAAGAGAGAAGGCTTTGTCCCATGTGGACATGGTTATACCTATAACCTGGCACCCATGTTCTTTTAACAACAAAGCTACCAATGTCGAATCAACTCCCCCAGACATACCTACCGCAACAGTAGAACCTTTTGGGGGCATAGGTAAATCAAGCCATTCCATAATTTAAGTATAACATTTTTTGGCCTACTATTTCAATTACTGCTTAAACTCTAATAATTTCTTTTCTCGCTGCGGAATTGGCAAAGAAATGGTGAAAACTGTACCTTTTTCCAATATTGATTGAACTTGGATATCGCCCCCAAATTCTTTGATAATTTTATATACCATTGTGAGTCCCAAGCCCGTTCCCGTTGTTTTTGTAGTAAAGTAAGGTTCAAAAATCTTTTCTTCTGTTTTTTTATCCATTCCAATTCCGTTATCAGCAAAGATAAATAAAAACTTGTCATTTTGAATTTTTGTTGCAACTTTTATAATTTTTTCTGTACCAACTAAAGCAGCTTGGGCATTTTGTACAAGATTTAATATAATTTGACGAAACAGCTTTTCGTCTAACAAAAGTCTAGGAGAATTTGAAATTATATCTGTTTCCAAAGTAATATTTTTTTCTTTCAATTCAGGTAGACAAAAATCTAAAGTATGAGTTAATATTTCATTGGGATCCACAAGTTTAAATTCAGGATTAACAGGTCTTACTGCATATAAAAAATCAACCACGATTCCATTTAATCTACCTATTTCATCGTTTATAATATCAATTCGATCTTCTATATATTTTTCTTCTGGTAATAAATTATCTGAGTTGCGTGCTTTTTGAATAATTTTTTGTAGCAGTTGAATATGAATACTTATACTTCCCAATGGATTTTTTATGTCATGGGCTAAATTGGCAGCTACGGTTGTTAAATTGGTTAAGTTTTCCATGCGGCGCAGAAGAATTTCTTGGTTTCGCTTTTCGGTAATATCATCGACGGTGATTATATTACCCATTAGCTTATGGCTTTGAATAAAAGGAATCAAATTGATTTAAATAAAGCGAATTGATCCACCAGAGGTTTCTAGAGTAAATTCTTTGCTAATATTATTTTTTTGATGTAAACTTGTATTAAGTATGAAATCTTGGATGTCCTTGTCAGAAATAATCTCCCAAATACATTTTTTTCGATTTATACTTTCAGAAAGGGGAACTGAAAAGGGAATATATCGTTTAGCGGATTTATTTGCCAACATAACGTGAAATTCACTGTCGCAAATAATTAATCCTGTTGACAAAGATTCAAAAATTGAATTGAAAAAATCTGTTTCGGTTATTTTGGCAGTTAGTAACTGTTCGAGCTGCTCTCTTCCTAGCTTTTGAAGCTTTAAACTAAGCTTTTTGCCAAATTTAGTCATTAAAAACTTTCCTTTGCAGAATTGATTAATATGTTACTTAATTCAAAATTTAAAAGCTCTAAAGCAGAAGATGTATTTTGGTTATAGATTGAAACATTAGTAAAACATTCTTCTACTTTTTTTGCACCTTTGCTTGCTAATTCAGCTGCCATGGCTTGAGATGGATATTTTATATATTTTAGCTGATTTAGTGCTAAGTTTCGTAATTCTGCCATAACTGATGTTAAAAAAATTGAAAAAATTGTTTTAGGTTCAAAATTGTTGCAGTTTTTTTGTATGTTGCTAATGTTTATTTTATTATTCAAAATAATATCCATTAAAAACTTTTTGCCTTCTGCTTCTACAGTAAAGGAATCCACAGGTAAAAAACTTTGTAAAAATAATTCCAAAGTATGTGGCCCTTCTGAGTCAACTTCGTGATGAAACACCCTATTAATTACTTCTATTTGTTGCGAAACTGTTCTGTTAGAAAAGGAATAGGTTCTAACTCTAGAAAGTATGGTTGGCATTATAGCACTTCGTCTATTGGTTGTAAGCAAAAACAAAACATCTGTTGGTGGCTCTTCGAGAATTTTAAGCAACGCATTCCGTACGCTATCTTGCATGCGGTCCGCTTTTTCAATAATAATAACCTTTTTTCCAGTTTCGCAACGGAAATGAGCCCAAGTACTAATTTTGCGAATTTGAGACACTGGAATAGAATCATACATAAAATTTTCTTCTAGTTTTGAGCAAAGAGCTTTTACAGAAGAACATAGTTTTTCAATTTTAGAAAATTCACCAAGAGGTCGCAAGGGATTCAATTCTTCTAGGATTTCATCTATGCTAGAAATTACAGGTGAAATTTTTGAAATTTTATCGTCTCCTTCCCACAAAATCGGATTAAACCTTAGGGTAAGTTTTCTAATGCTGCGGACAAATAGATATCTTACTGCATTAATATAAGTTGCATTTTCTGATATTCCTTTTAACAATGCTTTTTCCGCAGCTGCTATTTCTAGTGTACAGTTTTTTGCTCCTGCAAGTAGAAGGGTTGGATTAGCTAAAGCCTTGTGCTTAAGGCAAGCAGGACAAGTACATTGCCATTGACCTTTGGGATTTTCGGTACAAGACAAAATTCGAGCTAGTTCTAAAGCACAAGTAAGTTTGCCTGAAGCCGATGGTCCTGAAAAAAGGATTGCATTGGGCATAACTCCTTTTTTTATATCTTCTTCTAATTGAATACTAGCACTTTGATACAGCAAATTGTCAAACATTAGACTGTAATCCTTTCATTTACAAAGTTTACAGGTTGAACAATAAATCCGGAAAGTAAGTCTGCAAAAAAACTGTTTTTCAGTAAAGCTGTAATATCGAACCAGGGTTGAGAATTTAAAATAATCAGTATTACCGCTACAATAAGTAAACCTTCAAAGGCTCCAAGGAAAAAACCCAAAGCTCTATTTAGTCCGTTCATAATTTCGCTATTAAAAAAACTTCCCACTGAATGTTGTATAATTTTAACTAAAAGAAAAGTTGCGATGAATAATAAAATAAAAGAAATGGCTTGTGCGAAAAAAACTACAGATATCCATTTTTCAACGTGAGGATATAATTTTCCGTAGAATAAAACTGCTACAACTAAACCTAAAACAAAAGCGAGTTTCCCAAATAATTCATCTATAAACCCCTTTATGCTACCCATTATTGCTAATGCAAAAATGATAATAGCAAAAAAGATATCGATTATGGTAAAATTCATTTTTTATTAATCTCCGAATAAATATGGGTTGCAATCCTTTTAGCAGGAGGTGTGCCTGTGCATAAAGAAGCAGCTCCCTTAATAAGTTTTTCCCGTTCTTCTTTTTCTATCATTTTGGTTACCAAAGCGATAAGATTTTCTTTTGTAGCTTCTTTTCCTTCAAGAACTAGAGCTGCTTGATGGTTTGCAAAGAATTTTGCATTTTCAACTTGGTCACCTCTTGTTCCTGAGCCACAAAGCGGAATTAAAATCATGGGTTTTTGTAGCACAGTACATTCCCAAATTGAATTTGCACCTGCTCTAGAAAGAACTAAATCTGCTGCTGCAAGAACATCTGGCATTTCTTCGTAGATAAAGGGGTAGGGCTTGTAAATTCCCTGTGTTGGAGAAAGATTTTTTATATCCTCTGCCAAAGCAGCTCCTGTTTGATGTACAAGGATAAAATGCTGGCAAAGAAAATCTAAGGTTTCCGCTACAAGTTGGTTAATTTGTTTTGCCCCTGAACTTCCTCCGATTACAACCAAAAGTGGTTTTTCCTGTGCTTCAGGTATAGATGGCAGCCCAAGAAATGTTCTACCTTTTTCTGGGGAAGCATTATAAAAAGCAGGTCTAACTGGATTGCCTGTTACCATTACCTTTGATTTTTTTTCTGCACCAAAAAAATTTTCTGTTTGTTGATATGAAACAAAAATCCCCTTTGCCACTTTACTGTTTAATTTTGTGGCAAGCCCTGGTGAAAAATCACATTCATGGGTATATACAGGAATTTTTAAGAGTTTTGCAGCAAAACAGGGAGGAACGCTAACAAATCCCCCTTTAGAAAATAATACTTGAGGTTTTTCTTTTTTTAGAATAAAAAAGGCTTTAACAAAACCACCAAATATTTTAAATATATCAATAATATTTTTAAAAGAAAAATAACGTCTTAGTTTACCTGAAGGAATTCCATAAAATAAATCTGCACTGCCACTTGCTTCAACGATACGCTTATCCATACCAGAAGAAGAACCAATCCATACAATGCGGCAATTTTCACTTTTTGTTTCTTTACAAATTAAGCGAAGTTGGTCGGCGACTGCTAAACCTGGATAAATATGTCCTCCCGTACCACCTCCAGTAAAGGCGACACATAGACTCATTGTGTTATAGCCTCAAACATGGGAATAATATTATTTTTCTTAAATAGTTTTGCGTAGGCTAAGGCAGACATTCCCATTGAATCACAGGCTGAAGGATCTGCTCCATGTTCCACAAGTAACTTACAGATTTTTTCGTTACCGGTTCCTACAGCTAAAACTAAAACAGGTTGCCCATCTCGACTTATGTAACTTAAATTTGCACCCTTATTTACAAGGTATTCTACAATTTCGTCATTGGCTTTCCAGACTGCATCCATCACAGGTGAATAACCTCTGTCTTGGGATATTGCATTAATATCTGCACCCTTTTCAATTAGTTTTTCCATCATGTTTTTACGGTTATGTCGAACTGCCACACAAATCATTGGAGTTCCTGCAGCGTCCCGACTGTTTACATCAATTCCAGCATCAATAAACAAATTACATTCGTTTTCGTTATTCGCTGCAATGTGGAAAGCAAAGCTATCTGGATTATATGGAATTCCAGCTTCCAAAAGTGATTTTTTTGCTTTTTTTTGTTTCTCGTATTCAAGGAATTCAGGGAAGCGATCTTTCACCGCATTTTCTAAGGCGGTAATGGATTCAAACTGGTGGCATGTTAAAGATGCTAATTTAAACATGTCTGTGGGATTTGTGTTTGTGTAAAATAAGTGTATTTTTTTCCCGATTAGATAACCTAAAACGTGGGATAATTCAGTGGATTTAAAATCGCTAAAATTTGATAATTCATCTATCCAAATACAATATTCACATTGTGATACTTTATCAAATAGACTTTCGTATGATTCACTGTCAGTAAAATACTGTAGTACATCTGCATCATAGGAATCCAATAACTTGTTTATTCCCTCAATCTGAGAATTTTGGGTAGATGTTGAAACAATTAACCAATTCATGTTTATATATTATAAGGTATTAATCTAATCAACACAAGTAAAAAAAAAATATTTTAAAGGTTTGTGTAAGCAGTAAAATATAATGTCGCCAGTAACTTAAAAATAACTTGATTTTTTTTATTCAAAAAGCCAATGTCAAATATTCAGCCTTTACTTTTACCTAAATTATTGATATATTTTTATTAATATCATTTCTCTATTAGGAGCTTCCCGTTATGATTAAGACAGTTAAGGACATTGATTTAAAGGGTAAGCGCATTGTTATGCGTGTTGATTTTAACGTACCCATGAAGGATGGTGTTGTTCAAGATGATACTCGTATCATGGCTGCATTGCCCACCATTAAATACATTTTGGAGCAATCTCCACGGAGTTTGGTTCTTATGAGCCACCTTGGTGATCCAAAAAAAGATGTAAAAAAAGCACAAGAAAAGGCAGAAAAAGCTGGAAAAACTTGGACAGATGAAGATGCAGAAAAATTCATCAACGGTAAAAACCGCATGGCTCCAGTTGTAAAATATTTTGCAGAAAAACTTGGAAAAGAAGTTACATTCCTTCCAGATGCTTTAGGACAAAAAGCTGCTATCGACGCTTTACCAGAAGGTGGCGTTGCAATGCTAGAAAATACACGTTTCCACAAAGAAGAAACATCAAAAGATGCAGCTGAAAGAGATGTTATG
>JAGAOP010000013.1 GCA_017623685.1 Spirochaetaceae bacterium | reverse complement strand
TTTTTTTTTATTTTTTATTTTTCTCCCTTTAACACAGTTTTAAAATGCACAAGATAATCTATAAAAGAAAAATAAGATGCAATTAAACACAATCCACTTAACACAAAACCTACAATAGTCAAGACTTGGCTACAATCTTCCACATGAACATTCAGTCTAAAACATGATTCCCAAATCAAATAATAAAAACCTGTAACAACATATAGTACAGTTTTAAATTTTCCACCTTTCCTTGCTCCTATGGCTACACCTTTTTTTGCGGCCACCAGACGAACAAAATTCATTCCCATTTCTCTAAAGAAAATCAAAAGGAAAATAATAGGCAACATATACCCATCTAAAACAAAACAGAAAAAGGTTGTTAAATGCAACATAACATCAGCAAAAGGATCAAACAGTTTTCCAAAATCGCTGACTTGATTAAATTTTCTTGCAAAATAACCATCTAAAAAATCTGTAAATTCAGCAAATGCCAGAAAAGGAATTAACACAAAAACAGAAACAGCAGCACTATGTCCTGCCCAAGGAAAAAAATACAAAACAAAAAATATAGGAGCGGCTATAATACGGACCACTGTAAATTTATCTGCAATTCTCATAAATAAAGTATGTCCATTTACGGACTAAAGGTCAAGTATCCTAAGCATAAAAATCCCCTTTTACTTTTTACCAGTAAAAGGGGATTAATCGACTTAAATAATTTTATGGATATGCTTTAAAATCTTGCACAACACTAATTGCAGATTCAATTATAAAATTTGGCATTATTGTTTTTGATATAGAAACAGCTTTCTCTGCCAAAGCAGAAGAATCAGCAACTCCTTGTAAAACAACTCTATTTTCAACAATAACAGCCTTCAAAAAACTAATATTTAGTTTATGCTCAAAAATCAAAGCGTTCACAAGGTGCTGAGCTTTAAGTAATTCATCAATTTTCTTTTTTCCGGCAATTTCTTTTTCCTCTGAAATTACATGGGAACATAATTCAACAATTATCTGAGCCGCTGCATCCACATCAAGCAAGCCTGTATTCATTACCATATGAAAATGCTCTGGATCTTCATGGTCTAAATTGAAAAAACTCTTATGAAATCCAAGCCTATTTGTATCACTTTCAGTGATTCGTTGCTGAGCTTTTTTTTCATCCCAAGAAAATTCATTCATTAAACGCATTTTTCTAATAGGATCTTTTGCCACAAATCGAACAGAAACTAGATTTGGCAAATCTTCAAGAATAATAAAGGAACCTCTTCCAATCAGTACACAGTCCCCTTCTGAAGCAGCTTCTAGCACTGCAGTTTGAAGATAATCTAAATACTCATCTCTGTCTTTTGCCAAAGAAGCAAAAAAGCCAGGCTTCCTTTCGTCATATTTCTTTAACTTATCTGCAGGAAACCCTAATTCCACAATTTTTCGCTCTATTGCCTGGCGACCTATAAATGAATAGTTCATTTTCTTAGCAACTGCTGTTGCTATTTCATCTCCCAAAGCTGCAACTTGTCGTGAAATAGCTATAACGGCCATAAGATCCTCCTACTTCCCAAATACTCCATATTTAACGGATGGAGAATAAGTACCTTCTCGAACCTCCCCTGAAATACTAGGAATCTCGAGTTTCATTCCAGGATGAATCAAATCAGGATTCGAAGGATCTTCCATTTCACCTTTATTAGCCTGATATAAATTTTCCCAAAGCAAAGGGTTGTTATAAACATAAGAACGCCCAGAAATATTCCAGTAACAATCTTTTGTTTCAGCCCAAGGACGAACCACATAATATTTTGGCAACGGAATAATTTCTTGAATTCCAGTTAAGGCAGCCATTGCAGCTTGTGCAAAAACAACAGCTTGAGCATAATCTTCTGATTCGTATGCAACCTGTGCATCTGCCACTGCCTGAGTTGCCGCTGAATATGCTAACGGATAATTCACATCTGCTTTTATACTTTCCGCCCAAACTATTCTATTTCGAGCAACACGAATTTGAGTATCAGCTTCTGTTTTTGCTAACATCATTTCGATATAAGCTCGTGACAATTCCGCATTTTCTTCTGCTTTAGCTGTATATTCCACAGCTAAATCATAATCTCCAGAATCAAAAGCTTCTTGAGCTTTCGCTGTATACGAAGATGCCAATCGCTGATATTCGTTATCTGCGTAACTTGCAGCAAATAAAACCAAAGAACTAGAAATTAACAAAAAAACAAGGACTATTCTTTTCATTTTTCTTCTTCCTCCAAAGGAGCAATTTCATCTGCTTCTGCTGCAAATTCAGCGGTATTATTCACCTTTTGTTTTGCACGTTCAATTGCAGCTTGAGCAGCAGCTCGCTTTTCTAAAACTCTGTTATAAATTTCACCAAAGTGTTTTTCTGCAGATTCGAAACCATCGAAAGCCGCTTCGTACTCTCCGGATGTATATGCTTTATCTGCACTTGAAAGAATCTTTGCTGCAGATGAATATGCTTCTTTATCCGCCTTATCAGATTTTATAGAATCAGCTTTTTCCTTCTGTGCATAAGCTTTTTCTTTTGCACCACCAACCAATTCTTTAAATCCAGCAGAAAGCACTGCTCCATAAGAAGTGCAAGCAGAAGAAGCTCGAACAACAGCTTCAGAACCAGAGGCTTCTAACAACAAGGCTGCTTTTGCTGCAGCAAACTCTGCATCCCCTTGAGCCATAGCTTCTGGTTTTTTTGATGCAAAATTATATTCTTTTATTTTTGCCTTCATTCCCTCTGCCTTAGCTAATTGCTCCAAAGCCTTATATCGAGCTTGTACATTGGCAAGAACCACAGTTTGATCCAAAGAATCATCAGCTGCTGCTAATTTTGCAATTTCATAGGCAGCTTCAATTAATGCAAACTCTTCTGGAAAAAGAGAATCAGCACCAGAAGCCAAAGCAGCATCCCTTGCTGAATTAAGAGCATCTAATCCTGTTTTATTTACAGAACCATAATTTGTTTCTTCAGTAGGAATACCTTCTTCTCCCCCCTGAGAAATAACTGGCTCTGTTTCTGTAGTTTCCACAGGTTCTTCTGGAGTAGAACTACAACCCACAAACAAAGCTAAACATAACAATATAATTAAAGGAAACAAAAAAATATTCTTAGACATAAAATCCTCCTCTTTTTTCAAATTATAGAATACACTAGAATATTAAATCGGACAATGTTTTTATCGGCAATTTATTAAAAAAAACAAATGAATTAATTCTGCATAACCTTTTTTTGATATTTCATGCTATAATATATATGTTACGAATTCAACTAAAACTATTTATTTCTTGACAAAAAGGAGAAAAAATGGCTGACGATTTTACTTTTGAAATTACTAAACACATAGGGATTCTGTCTCAAGGGAAAGGCGGCTGGAACATGGAATTAAATTTAGTTTCTTGGAGTGGCAGAGAACCTAAATACGACATAAGAAGTTGGTCTCCAGATCATAAAAAAATGGGGAAAGGCTGTACTTTAACCCAAGACGAACTTATAGCTCTAAAACAATTGTTAGAAAACCTTAATTAAATTATCAAAAGCTATGCCCATTTTTGAAGTGGGAAACCTTTCTTCATAACAATTGAATATATCAAAAGTTGCAACGCTGTTTCTTCTCCAAAAGAACCACGTTGTCGCAAATTCATATCTGTATTTGCCAAATTTGCACATATTCTTGATGTATCCACAGAGTCCCAAATGGAAGCTGCTTTTCGATATTGACTTTGGGCTTTTTTAGAAGCAAACCCCTTTGTCTTTAAATCAAAATCTGAAGGATATGGATTTTTCATAAAAATTTCATGCCACATTTGCAGTCGCCTAAAACAATAGGTTAGCCCCGCAATTAATTGAACTCCTGATGCACCTTTTGTTAAAGTAAGTTTATTCAAGATTTCTAGAGATGACTCCAAGCGAGCTTTAGGATTTGCAGAATCATCTGCCATAGCATCAAATAGAGTAAAGGCACTTTCTTCTCGGTTATGAGTTAGCAAACTATGAACATTCTCTAGGGTAATTTCATGGCCCTTATCAAAACACAGAAAAAATCTAGAACATTCAGTTTTTAAGGCTTCTGTGTTGTTTTCTACAAGGTCTAGAATTAATTCTACTGCTTCCGAAGACACTAAGTATCCGTTTTTTTTAAAAAAATCTCTAACCCATTGCTCTTTGCGATTTTCAAACATTTCCCAAAAAACACGCTTGTTTTCTTTTGGAATTAAATCTTCTAGTTTTTTGTCACAAGAATTTTCATCAGTTACCAATACAAAATAAGAAGCTGTTTCAACAGAATTTGAAGCTGAACGAATCCAACTTGAAATCAATTCTAGGTCTTCCTTTTTTTTAATTTGCTCAGCTCCGTTTAGAACAATAAATCTTGCAGAAGCAAACAAGGATTCATTCAACAACAAATCCATTACATTGGAAAGAGGTGTTTCAAAAGAATAAAACAAATGTTCATCAAGTTGACCTAGTTTTTTTCTAGCTTGAATTCGTAATTTTTCTATGGCTTCGTTTTTTTCGCCTAGCTCTGGACCGCAAAAAAGATAAAAAGGAAGTAAGCCCATTAATACGTCCTAATAATTCCTGCAAGAATTCCAACGATATTAATATCTTGACAATAAATTGGTTTATAAGCTGAATTTTCTGGCTGCAACCTTATACGACAGGATTCTTGAAAAAAACGCTTTAGGGTAATAGCCTCATCTAAAACCGCTACCACAATTTGTCCATTTTCTGCTGTATTTGACTGTTTAACAACAGCTAAATCCCCGTCTAATATTCCTGCTTCTATCATAGAAGACCCTCGCACTCGCAAAGCAAAATACGTACCATCTGAACGAACAAAAGGCTCAGAAAGAGTAACATAACCATCATAATTTTCTTCGCTTAACAAAGGCTTCCCGGCAGCCACTGTTCCTAGAATAGGAACCTTTATGCCTTTTTCTTTAGTAGTTGAATTATTTGAATCTACAAGTATTCTAATTGAACGAGAACGTTTATCATGTTGGGAAAGAACACCTTTTTTTTGCAATGCTTCAAAATGGCATTGCACAGCTCGAGGAGAAATAGAAAAATGAGCTGAACATTCTCGTATTGTAGGAGGACAGCCATTTTCGTTGCAGAAATATCTAATAAAATCTACAACTTCCTGTTGCCGAGCTGTTAATCCCTTCATTATTTTTATTCTTCCTCAAATTTATTTTCAAACAAAGCACTTATCGTGGCGATTGCATCATTTTCGTCAGGACCATCTGCCTGAAGAGTAAGATTTGCGTTATACCCAGCTGCCATAGTTATTACACCCATAATAGACTTTGCATTTATAGTTGTACCGTCTTTTGTAAGACTTACTTCGCAAACAAATTTATTTGCTGCCTGTGCAATAATTGAAGCAGGTCGTGCATGAATCCCGGCTCTGTTCCTAACTGTTAAAATTTTTTCTACCACAATAAACCTCTTGTAATATATTTAAGAATGGATACACCATTCGATTTTTATTTCCCAAAATTAATAGGAATCGTCACTGCCGTAATAAACAGCTTGAGCCGTACCCGTTTCAATCCAATTTAGAACATTTTGATTAAATTCTCTAGCAGAATAATAACCCATAGATTTTAATCTTTCGTTCATAGCAGCGGTTTCTATAAGAATAGGTAGATTTCGCCCAGGTTTAACAGGAATTTCAATCAAAGGTATCTTTACCCCAAGAATTTCGTAACCTAAAGTATCTGTACCTAATCGGTCGTAAACCTTATTTGCGTCCCAGTCTTCCAATTTTATTACCAACTGGATTTCCTTTTTTTCCCTAATGGCACTAACTCCATATAACTGAGAAATATTGATTATTCCTAAACCACGGATTTCCATATGGTGGCTAATCATTTTATTTGCACCACAGCCTAAAACCGTATTACCATTTACACATCTTAATTCGATTATATCATCAGCAACCAAGCGATGACCTCGTTCAATCAATTCCAGGGCTGTTTCACTTTTTCCTACCCCAGAATTTCCAATAATAATTACACCTACACCAAATACTTCTACAAGGACACCATGCAAATTTTTCTGAGGAGAAAAAAGCTCAGAAAAAACACGCAAAAATCGCATTGTAAATTCAGTAGTTTCTAGAGTTGTCTGAAGAATTGCACAGCCTGCATTATCAGAAATACGTATAACTTCTTCTGGTGGATTTAATCCATGAGTAAATACACAACAAGGTATTTCATAAGAAAATAGTCGATGAATCCCGTCCAGATTATTATCTGCCACAATCTTATGCAAGTAAGCTGTTTCTCCTCGACCAAAAACCTGAACTCGTGTATGTGCAAAAGAATCGTAAAAACCAGACAATGCAAGACCTGGGCGATTTAAGTTTGGCATTGTAATCTCTCTAGCAAGACCACGCCTTCCACTTAAACACCTAAGTTGAAGGGAATTTTGAGAATTTAAATCCAGATCTAATAAATCCAGAATGGTAAAACGCTTATCCTCCATAATCTATTTAATATTATACACGGTAAATTTTTTTTTTCAAGGTGTAAAACTATATATTGAACCAAGTGATTTCTTCGGATAAAATGAAATCATGGATATAACAGAAAAACGCTTAACGGACTTAGAAGTGCGAATATCTTACCTTGAAGATTTTGTTTCTAAACTTCAAAATGTTGTTGTTGAACAGGAAAATACTATTGATAGGTTACAAACCGAAAATCGCTTAATAAAAGGGAAAATTCAAGAAATGTCAGAACAACTAGAAGGAGATATTCCAAACAGAAAACCACCTCATTATTAAAAAAAGCCCCAGCATCAAAGACACCGGGGCAAAACACAACCTAATTTATTCTGGATAAATCAAAGAATCTTGAGTAATATTGTGCAATACATTTTCTAAAAATCTTTTAGATTGCCATTGAGCCATAGAAAGATTCAAGTCTAAATAATTGCCACAATCTTTTGCAGAGGCACCAGGAATTTCTTTATTCCAATCAACTATAAATTGGAACATTTCTGTAACTAAAGAAACCACATCTTTAGATTCATAATCCCCAGCTAACAACATATAAAAACCTGTTCTACAACCCATAGGTCCAAAATACAAGGTTTTTTCTGCAAAGTCTTTATGATTCCGTAAAAAAGTTGCCCCTAAATGTTCTATGGCATGAATCTCTGCCGTATTCATTACAGGTTCATCATTTGGACTTGTCATCCTAATGTCAAAGGTTGTTACAATTGATTCACCAACCCTATCTTTTCTAGAAACATAAAGACCTGGTTTTAATTTAATGTGGTCAATAGTAAAACTTGCAATCTTTTCCATAGATTAGTCCTTTTTGCTTAAGTTGCGGAAAATTTTCTTTAACAAACCTACCTTGCCAAAAAGTAGCCAATAGAAAAAGGCTATGATAGCAATAATTGGAACACCACAAATTACAACGTAAAGCAAAGCGGTAATTAAGCCCACAAAAAAATCTACCAGATTAGATAAAAATCGCCTTACACCATTGCTTAGATTTGGCCACTGAAAACCTTGATCAGTTGTACGATATGGAAGTTGCAGTTCTACATTTATTGTTGAATAATCAATTTGACCAGACAAACGTCTCATGCTACCTTCCATAGATTCAATTTCAGAAAGAGTGTCATTTAATTCTCGTTCAATTTGCAACATGTCCTTCATGTCTTTTGCAGAAGCAAGATAAGACTGAAGTCTATCTCGAAGAATTTTCCTAGTTTCTAATCTAGTTTGCAAATCGTAAAATTGTTCTGAAACATCTTGGGTTGAAAGACTTCTGTATTTTATTTTGCCTAAATCACCTAAAGTATCCATGGCTAAATCGAATTTAGCAGAAGGGATTCTTACAGTGAATGAAGCAGAATTTTCTTGATTATATGACGAAGAAATATATCCATTAAAATTCTTGCACCAAGTTTCAACAGCTTGTTCAGCAGATGCTAAATTTTCAACTTCTAAATTTACAGAACCAGTTTTTATCAATTTTCTTTCTTGCTGATTTACTCCACCAGTATTTCCACTTCCACCTATTTCTGCTTCTGCCACAGCTTCTTCAACCATAACATCTGAATATTGGTAACCTGCAGCTCTAAAACTAGCATTTTTCGCAGATGTTGCCATAGTTTTTTCGTAAACCACATTTTCAGCTACAGCCATGTCTTGAGATGTGGATTTAGAACAACCAAACAAAATGATACCCAAAAAAACTATGCCTAAAAGAAAAAAACAGGATAAAAATTTATTCTTCATATAAGCCTCCAACTCTAAAATAAACACATTTAATTATATCATGTTACATAATAAAAAGAAATGGCCAGGATTATTTGCCTATATGATTGACCCCAACCTTATTTTACGATTATAATGGGTATTAATTATAGTGGGAAGAGAATTAATTCCCGAATCCATATATAAGGAACGATATATGATTTTTAACAAACAACAATTCAAGGACTCACTGATTGAGCGTTTGAAGCGTCAGTATGGAAAAGAGATTTCACAAGCAAATTCTCACGACCTTTTTGATGCAGTTTCTGCTTCCGCATTAGAGTTGATTATGAGCAACTGGATGGAAACACGCCGTCAGTACGAAAAGAAACCGACCCGCCAGATTTATTATTTGTCTGCTGAATTTTTAATGGGTCGTGCATTAAGCAACAACCTTATAAACACAGGTCTACTTCAGGGCATTCAAGATGTACTGAAAGAAATGAAGATTGATTACAATCTACTAGAAGACCAAGAACCAGACGCAGGTTTAGGAAATGGTGGACTTGGAAGACTTGCTGCTTGTTTCCTTGATTCATTGGCAACATTGGACTATCCAGGACATGGTTACGGTATTCGCTACGAATATGGAATGTTCGAACAGCACATTGAAAATGGTTATCAGGTAGAATATCCTGACAACTGGTTAAAACATCGTGATCCATGGGAAATTAAACGCAGCGACTTATCAGTTGAAGTTGTATTCGGTGGAAATGTAGTAGTTCATCGCAAAGAAAATGGAGAAAGCACATTCTCTATAGAAAACGGCGAAGTTGTAACAGCTACACCTTTCGATATGCCAATCGTTGGATATGATACAAAAACAGTAAACACCCTTCGCTTATGGCAAGCATCTTCTCCTACTGGTTTTGATTTGCAACTCTTCAACAACATGGAATACAACCGTGCCGTTGAACGCCAAAACAGCGCAGAAAATATTTCTCGAGTTCTTTATCCCAACGACTCAGGTCCTAGTGGAAAAACTTTGCGCCTAAAGCAACAGTATTTCTTTACCTCTGCCAGTTTGCAAGATTTAGTTCGTACCTATGTAAACAACTACGGAACAGACTTTTCAAAATTCCCTGATCTTCACGTTATTCAGTTGAACGACACACACCCAGTTGTTGCAATTCCTGAATTTATGAGAATCCTTATGGATGAATATGGAATGGGTTGGGAAGATTCTTGGAACATTGTAACAAAGACTTTTGCTTACACAAACCATACAATTCTTGCAGAAGCTCTAGAAAAGTGGCCAATCGATATTTTCCAAGGCTTATTGCCTAGAATTTATCAGATTGTAGAAGAAATCAACCGCCGTTTCATGATAGAACTTAAAGAAAAATATCCTACAGACTATATGAAACAAAACCGCATGGCAATTATTGCAAACGGGATGATTCATATGGCATGGCTTGCTATCCATGGTTCTTTTAGCGTAAACGGGGTTGCAGCATTGCACACAGAATTGCTAAAAACACAGGAATTAAAAGACTGGGCAGAACTCTATCCTAAGAAGTTTAACAACAAGACAAATGGTGTAACTCAAAGACGTTGGTTAATGAGTGCAAACCCAGAATTGGCAAAATTCATCACTGACAGAATTGGCCATGGTTGGGAAAAAGATTTGTCTAAGTTAAAGGAATTAGAAAAGTATGCAGATGATGCAACAGCTCAAAAAGAATTCCTAGACATTAAAAAGCGCAACAAAGAAAGATTAGCCGCTTATCTAAAAGAAACACAAAACGAAGTAATTGACCCAGATTCAATTTTTGATGTTCAGATTAAGCGATTACACGAGTACAAACGACAGCTTTTGAACATTCTTCATGTTATGTACTTGTACAACAAAATTCTTGAAGATCCTTCTTATAACCCACCTGCTCGTACTTTCATCTTTGGTGCAAAGGCTGCATCTGGCTACAGAAGAGCTAAATCAATTATCAAATTAATCAACACCGTTGCAGAACGCATTAACAACGATCGCAGAGTTGGAGGCAAACTCCGTGTTGTATTTGTTGAAAACTATCGCGTAAGTGTTGCAGAAAAACTTTTCCCTGCATCAGATGTTTCTGAACAGATTTCTACCGCTGGAAAAGAAGCATCTGGAACAGGTAACATGAAGTTTATGATTAACGGTGCTTTAACACTGGGAACACTTGACGGTGCAAATATCGAAATTGTTGAAGAAGCTGGAAGCGAAAATGCATTTATCTTTGGATTAACAGCAGATGAAATCTTAAAGATTGAAAATGAACACAGCTACAATCCTCAAAAATATTTGGACAGCAACCCAGGTCTTGCAAAAGTAATGAACCAATTAATCGATGGTACTTACGATCCAACCTACCAGCTTTTCAAAGAGCTACATGATTCTTTGATTTACGGCGTAGAAGGACAACGACCAGACGTTTATTATGTTCTAGCTGATTTTTATGCTTACGTAGAAGCCCACGAAAAAGTGGCTGCTGCCTATGGCGACAGAAAAGCCTGGGCTAGAAAAGCAATCTTGAACATCGCTCGTTCTGGAAAATTCAGTTCAGACCGAACTATCGAAGATTACGTAAAAGACATTTGGAAGCTTAAAAAGGTTAAGTTCTAATAAATCCTTTTGCTAACAAAAAAGCTGTCAAAGGCAATCGCTTTTGACAGCTTTTGTTTTTTATAATGACATTATTTCAGAAATAGTTCGCATGATTTCGTCATGACAGCCGCCACAACCAGTAGAACAACCTGTTACATTTTGAACTTCTTGAAAAGCAGCTTCTACTTGACTAAAGTTTGAATTATCGTTCAGAACTTTTACTACATCATTATAGCTTACATTCTTACAATTACATATTTTTCTGTTTACAGCCGAAGCCATCTGTTCTTCCATAAGAATACCTCCAAATAAAGTGTAAATCTTCAACAATTTAATTGTCAAGTTTAAAACATTTAGACATAATAAAAACCGCCTGCAAGTTGCAGACGGTTTTAAACTATTATTTAGGAAACATTACATTGCTTTAAGATTAGCTTCCAATTTATCAAGTTCAGCTACAAGTTCTTTTGGTAAGTGCGTACCGAACTTAGGATAGTGGTTTTCACGAATATCTTTGATTTCCTTTAACCAACCTTCCTTGTCTACAGAAGTAATTGCAGGAACATTTGCTTTATAAACATCGTCTAAACCTTCAAGATTCAAAGCACCTTCTTTTGGCATATATCCAATAGCAGTTTCAACAGCATTGTCTTTATTGTCACAGCGGTCAAAAATCCATGCCAAAACACGGCTATTGTCGCCGTAACCAGGCCACATAAATCCACCGGGCAACTTATCGTTGGATTCATCTTTACGGAACCAGTTAACATAAAAAATCTTTGGCAATTTATCTGCTGTAGATTTCTTTCCAATGTTAATCCAGTGCTGGAAGTAATCACCCATGTTGTAACCACAGAAAGGAAGCATTGCAAATGGGTCGCGACGAACCTGTCCAACTTGATCTGAAATAACAGCAGCTGTAACTTCAGAACCTACAATAGAACCTAAGAACACACCATGGTTCCAGTCACGACTTTGGTGTACCAAAGGAATTGTACTTGGGCGGCGACCACCAAACAAGAAGGCACTGATAGGTACACCTTTTGGATCTTCCCATTCAGGAGCAATACATGGGCACTGGTTAGCTGGTGCTGTAAAGCGAGCATTAGGATGAGCAATTTCTTCACCCTTAGGACTCTTATCTTTAGCAGGAGCTGGTTTTTTGTTTCCATGCCAGTCAACTAGCTCACCTTGTGCAGGATAACCGATTCCTTCCCACCAAATGTCGCCATCTTCTGTAAGACCACAGTTTGTGAAAATAGTATTTTCTTTGATAGATTCCATAGCGTTTTTATTAGAACTATCGCTAGTTCCTGGAGCAACACCAAAGAATCCATTTTCAGGGTTGATTGCGTAAAGACGACCGTCTTCACCAAATTTCATCCAAGCAATATCATCACCAATGGTTTCAACTTTCCAACCAGGAATTGTAGGAATAAGCATAGCCAAGTTTGTCTTTCCACAAGCTGAAGGGAAAGCACCTGTAACATATTTAACTTCGCCCTGAGGATTTGTCAACTTAAGAATAAGCATGTGTTCTGCAAGCCAACCTTCGTCCCGTGCAAGAACAGAAGCAATGCGCAAAGCAAAACATTTTTTTCCAAGAAGTGCATTTCCACCGTAACCTGAACCATATGACCAAATCATACGATCTTCTGGGAACTGAGAAATATATTTGTTTTCCATATCTGCACAAGGCCATTCACCATTGTCGCTTTCACCCTTTTCAAGGGGCTTACCAACAGAATGGAGACAAGGAACGAATTCCCCGTCTGTACCTAATACATCAAGAACCTTTGTTCCAACACGAGTCATGATGTCCATATTGCAAACAACATAGGCTGAGTCTGTAATTTCAATACCATTTTTAGCAATATTTGAACCAACAGGACCCATAGAGAAAGGAATAACATACATTGTGCGACCATGCATACAACCTGTATACAAACCTTTCATGGTTGCCTTTAATTCGTTAGGATCAATCCAGTGATTTGTAGGACCTGCGTCTTCTTCTTTTACGCTAGCAATATAGGTACGTCCCTCAACACGAGCAACGTCAGAAGGCTGAGAGCGAAACAAAACACTATTAGGTCTCTTTTTTAGAGGAACAGCAAGACCTGACTTTATCATTTCCTGCATTAGTCTGTCGTACTCTTCTTTAGAACCGTCGCAAACGTAAACCTCATCTGGCTCGCACATTTTTGCGACTTCTTCAACCCAAGCTTTGATTTTTGGGTGTTTGATGTCGTTAATTGTCATATTTACTCCTATGATTTAATTACCGCTAACCGGCATAAATTCCAAATGTAGTTATAGAAAATATACAAATTTTTTTATTTTTGTTCAACATGAAATCCCCATGACACAAGAATATTAAACAATTTCTCTTTATCCCACAAAAAAAGGCTGCTAAACACAAGTTTAACAGCCTTTTATAAAATTTTTACTTGTTCAGAATAAATTCAACACGACGATTTTTCCACCAGTTATCTCTATCTTCTCTTGGAACAACGGGCTGTCGTCCACCCATACCTACAGTGGATAATCTTGATTCATCTACACCATATTCAACAAGCATTTGCTTAACTGTATCGGCTCTAGCTTCTGAAAGTGGAACAAGTGGAATATTTCCATTTTCTGTAGATGTTTCTTCAGCTTCGGTGCCTGTTACGTTGTTAGCATGACCCTCTATGCTTACAGTATAATCCTTGAATTTATTAAGTATTTCTGCAATTCGCTTTATTACTCGATGATTATTGTCAATTACAGACTGTTCCAAACCATTTTCTGGTTCAACATCCTTACCTTTAAAGTCTGCGTTGTCACTTCGGAAAATAATTGAAGGAACTTGCATTTTAAGAACATCACCAACTCGAATTACAAGAACATCCACAGGAATTACACCTTTAACTTCTGAACTCATACCTAACTCATCATTTACAGAGAAAACATATGGATAATCTGTTGCAGACTGAACTAACTCACCATTATTGCCTCGTCCATCCCAAATCATTCGTTCGGTAACAGTTGAATTTCCAGACCTAGACCAGAAAACTTTGCCGTTTTGTGGGTCATATATATTGAATGTCCAATTCTTAAGGGAAACCACTGATTTAGCAACAAGCGAAATAAATAAATCATCATCTATACCATCATTATCTGGACTGAAGTATTTTGGTGCAGTTTTCACAGTTAGCTTAGGAGCTGTTGCTGTACACAAGAAGGGTGAAGTGGCAACGGAAATTTCGTTACCTTTTGAATAAGTCACATTCAAAGAAGCAATAAAAGAGCCTTCTCCCGGAAGTTCTTCTGAGGTGATACCGTCCCAAACTACTGTTGAAGGAACATCGGGGCTATCTTTTTCACTCCAACTTCTAACAACAGAACCATCTACAGCCTTTATTTCAAAATTCCAACTCTCAATTCCTTCTGAAAGAGTACTTCGGATTGTGAAAGTTTGTTGATCTTTAAATCCATCCCCATTGGGAGAAAAAGCTTCTTCTGCAGCAGTAAGGTAAAATTTTGGAACCCTTGTATCTACAACTATTTCTGCAAGTTGAGCTGAACCTTTATTTCCTGCTGCATCCTGTGTAGAAATTTCAAATTTATATTTTCCATCAGTTACAAGGTTTCCAGATACATCTCTACCATCCCAGTCAAAAGATTCCGCAGAACCTTCCCAGAAATATTCTTTAACCAAAGCTCCAGAATCAGTTTCAATGCGACCTGTCCATCTTTGCTCTTTGCTAGAAGAAATTTCTACAGGCAACACATCTTTGCTTTCATCTCCGTCTGGAGAAAACAAATTATACGGCACTGAAACATTTACATCAGGATACACTGTGTCAATGGCAAAAGGCTGAGTTGAAGTTTTTGCAAGACTTCCATTTTTTGCCACAGTTTCAAGAGTTGCTGAATATATACCGTCATCACATTTTACCCCATTATCAGTTAAGCCGTTCCAAGAAAAGTTAGTTGGCAAAGCACGATTATCCTTAAATGTACGAACTATATCACCGGCTTCATTTAGAACAGTCAACTGATAAGAGCTTATTCCACTTTCTGTTTTTACAACAGGAGTTAAAGTTACTGTATCTTGAATTTTATCCCCATTTGGAGAGAATGCCATAGGCTGAACTGTTAAAATTACTTCGGTGGTTCCTGTATTTAATTCAAAGGCAGAAGTTACAGCCTGGGCAGTATTTCCGGCAGAATCAGTTGTATACAGTTTGTATGAATAATTTCCATCTTCGCAAAGACGACCTTCGTCATTTAAACCGTCCCACATAAAAGAGGAATCTGCCTGTTCCCCAAATACAAAAGTACGAACTGGAGACCCATCTTCACCAAGGACTTCGCCTCGCCAATTTTTTTCTTTAGAAGAATCCTGAACGATTTCGATAATATCAATTCGTCCATCTCCATCTGGAGAAAAAATATTTGCAGTTACCCTTACAGAAGCAAGTGGCGGTGTATTGTCCAATACAAAACTAGGAGAACGAATTGGCTCTGGCTCAAAACCATTTAAATAAGAGGCGGTAACAACTGCTTGATAGGAACCATCCTTTAAAAGTTGATTCTTTTCATCTTTGCCGTCGTAAGCTAGTTGAGAAGGTGCTGAATCTGAACCAGTAAATTTTTTTACAATTTCGCCATTGGCATTTATAATAGCAACTTGCCAATTCAATAATCTATTTCCAGCAGAGCGACTGCCTTCTGGAATTGTTAAATCAAAGGTTACCTTATCTTGAATACCGTCATCGTTTGGAGAAAAGTAGCGACTTCCGTTTATTGTAATATTTGTCCCAGGTTTTTCAGCTGAATATATAATATTTGATATTTGACTAACAGGAGAAACATTCCCTGCCCTATCCTTTGAAGAAATTCGATAAGAATATACACCGTCTGAAACTGGAGCACCTAAATCGTTACTTCCATCCCATTCAAAAGAGGTAGGACTGGAATTTTCCCAAGTAAATGTACGAACAGGTTTTCCTGTTGTATCATAAAAAGCAGCTGTCCACAAATCTTCAGAAGAACCTTTTTGGGTTACAGCAAAATTGGACTTAATTCCTTCGCCAAAAATTTTATCCCCTTCTGTCTTTGGCTGAGACAATTCAATTTCAGGAGGAGTCTGATCTACAACAACAGGAAGTGGAGTTGTGGTACTTACGTTGTCGTTATCATCACTGGCAGTGAAATAATAATAATATGTTCCATCTGGAGCAATTTCTCCAGAATCAAAGGTGCCATCCCAAGAAACTGAACTAGGAACTTCTACACCTTTTTTTTCTTCAAAAAGTCGACTGAAAAAATTCTTAAAAGTAATTTTTTCTGGAAACTTAACCTTGTTCCCAATAGTTCTTAAAGGATTTCCTTCTTCATCTGTAATTACAAAACTCCATTCTGTTATATATCTTTTATCAGATACAGAAAGAGGAACCGTTAAAACATCTTGTATACCATCATTATTTGGTGAAATATAAATAATTTTTTGTGCGAAAACTGGGAAAACCATTATGCACAGCAACAGACTAAGCAAATATGTAAATTTATTATTCATATTATTCATCTCCCCAAAGGATTATTTCTGGTGCGTCAACATCCTTCATTCCTAAATTAATGGCCGCACCAGCAGAAACGCAGTGAATATCTTGATAAATTTGTTGCCAAGCTCCACTGGTGGCAATTTCACTTTGCTGCCACCCTTTTTCTGCCATAAATTGATTATCTTTTGTGTTAATATTAAAGTTTACAGTTATACCCACAGAAGGGAACAAATTCCTGTTGTCACTAATTGTTTCTGCCATATCAAATTGCCAAGAACTTTTAACAGTGATTATTTTTGCTACCCTCAACTGAAGACCAACATCAAACACAAGATTCATACACTGTGGAGCCGTCAAATCTGCAGAAAAACCTCCTGCAACATTTTCTTTTGCAACAGAGAACAAGGTCGCTGCAACACCAACTCTAGGAGTACAAATACCTGGCAGTCCTAAAGTATAGGGCTTACCAACATTAAGTAAAGCACCACCTAAGCGGAAGTTTTCCATAAAACCAACCCTGCCAAAGTTGTACATAAATCCAAGGTTTAAATCTAAGGCCCACATATTCGTTTCACCCCAGCGAAATCCACTGTTCAATGACATTCCAGCAAATAACTTTTCTGTTATATCTTTTGAAAAACCTAAACTTAATTCTACTGTATTATCTAAATCCAAAGGTTCTAAGTGGCAAAATATTCCATCGACTATACCAGAAAAAACGCCCCAACGAGTAGGAATTAACAAACCCAACTGAGCTCCTGCCCCCATTGAAGAATCCTCATTAGAAGGGTTAAACAAAGAAGTATAGCTTATGTTTAGCATTACTCTCTGTTCCCCTGCAGTTAAGGCAGGATTTACAGAAATTGCATTAGCACCAGCTGAAAAAAAACTACCACCACAAGAAGAACTTGCACCAGTTAGCAAATCAGGATTTGTTAGTTTAAAAGCAATTTCTTCGCCTACATATTCATCTGCAATAGCAAAAGAAAAAACCATTCCTAATAAAAGGATTAATTTAATACGTTTGAACACAAAGTCCTCCATAGCAATCTACAGTTAATAAATAAATAAAATATTATAGTATTATAACTACAAAACAACTCATTTTCCAGTATGCAACAAAAAAAACAGGTAAAATAATAAATAAAATACTGAATTATTCTGGGAAAGGAATATTATTCCACTGGTATAAAATTCACAGTTAAAGCAGGAATATTAATATTTCCACTTTTAACAATTATTTTATCGTTTATTTTAAAACTATTTGAAGGAATTAATATTGTTTCTAGACCCAAGGAAGGAATCAAACAAACTGCCTGTTTGCCCTTTTCTTCTAGTACTACAGCTTCACCTTGCCAATCCTTATTTTGAAGCAAATACACCAAGGTCCAATGCAACCGACTTTGCCGTTCTGCCCTGGTTGCAGCCACAGCAGCCGCATCTCCAGCTGCAACTCTTTCTAGCATTTGATCTTTGTTTAAAAGAGGTGATTTATTTATAAAAGCACGCAATTGTTGATGAGCAACTAAATCTCCATAACGACGCAAGGGACTTGTAACTTGACTGTACATTCCTAGGCCTAAGCCAGCGTGCTGCATTGGCGTAATTCCCACACTTCTGCTTCTCATGCAGCGTCTAAGTCTATATTGTCCTGCAAGACCCTCTGGTATTTCTTTTGGAATAGCCAATGACTCTTGTCCCACAAAAGGAAAGGGTATAGCATTCTTAAAAGCGAATTTCGCAGCAGCTTCTCCTGCTAAAAGCATAAATTCCCTAACTACAGCAGAAGATTCCAAATGAGTTACATTTTGAATGGTAACAATTTCATTATTTACAGAAATGTTCACTTCGGGCAAATTAATAAAAACGGCCCCTGCCTTTTTTCGCCTTTCTTCATTACGACGAGCTATTTGAAACATAGGAGCTAATTCTTCTGAATCTTTTTTTTCGTCTGCCTCTTCGTAGGTAAGTCGCTGCACATTTACAAGAGTTTTCAAAACATATGTTTCAAGGATACTTCCATCTTGATCCAATTTTATTTTAAAGGATAAAGCTCTAGATTCCTTTGTTAAGCCTAATGCATAATCTTCCAAAGAATCTTCTGCCAACATTCTAACTGTATCCTCTGGCAGATACAAAGTTGCACCTCTGTTTCGTGCAGAAATATCTATCAAAGAATCTGGTAATACGCTAGAAGCAGGGTCTGCTACATGAATCCAAACCCATTCCCCATCAAATGCAATAGCATCGTCGGGGTCTGTGCTCCATGCATTATCAATGGCATAGGCAACATGATTCAGTTTAACCCTTTCTTCTTGCGGGGGACTGGCGAGTCTTTCTGTAGAAGAATGAATGGATAAATCAAATCTTGAAGGATGTGGATTTCGACATATTGACCATACGCCAGTATCCAAAAGAAGTTTATGTGCTTTTTCTGGAGATTCAGAAAAACCACATTCTTTCATAGTTTTAGATTTATCACTTTTCCCTAAAGCCAAAGCTTCCACATCTTGCATTTGCTGTAAATCTTCTGGCAAGGAAAGTTTTTTTTGTTTTAGCCTTAAAATAAATCCCTGTCGATTTTCTTGCTCTTTAAGTTTAGCTTCATTTTTTTGTCGTAGTTCTTCTAATTTTTCTACTGAATAAGGCTGAAATTTTAAGGATTCCCCAGGTACTCTAAAAAAATAACTGGAAATTTCTAAGGCTTTATAAAAACGCCAGCAATCTATTGCACCTTCAATTCCCTTAAAATCCATCAATTCATTAAAATCCATTGGATCTAAAAGACCTGCTTCTATCAAAAGTTCATACAAAGGATGAACAATATCATCCCCTTGAGTTGGTTCCAGATTGAGAGTTGCCATTTCTGATAATTGGCCTTTTGATACAGTTTCTGAATCTAAAAGAAGGGTAAAATCCTTTTCTCTAACACGCTGAGTATCAAATGATATTTTTTTATTTTTAGCTGACGTTGTAGAACAAAACTCTATTGTATATTTTTCCCCAATAAGTTCTAAAACAAGGGCTGGCTGTCCTTTATAAAGCACAAGAGAATTTAGTTTAATCATGAATAAACTATAATAGAAAAAATATATGGTTACAACCCAATCCTATAATCTTATTGCTTAATTGTTTATTATTAAGACTTTTTTTTATGTTCAAATATAAAAAAACATGATAGACTCAAACTAACATATCTATTAGACAGAGGTCATAATGAAAAAAATTCTAACAGCAACTACAAATCAGCAAGTTGCAAAAACCGTTTCCGAAGCTTGCGAAAAGTATGCAGAATACTTTGACGCTGGATTTTATCCAGATACAGAAGAAGCTTTAAGTTTTTTGAACTACGATTTACCTGAAATAAAAGTTTTGGACTTTACATCAAAAGACATAGACTGCCACAGAATCTTACAAGAAATTTCTGATGACCCATGGCTTCATAATGGAGGAATAATTGCCATTGTGGAGAAACCCGCTGATGTTCAAAAAATAGAAGACAAAAAAGATCCCAATATCTTAATTGTTCAAACTATGAGAGCTTTTACAGAGCATTTTGCAAGAGTATTAAAACTTTTACGTGAAAACCATCAGTTTTTATTTAATCGAGGAATGCAAGAACAACTTGGTGGCAGAGAAACAGGTTCCTTTGTTTGTAGCAACGATCCCTTAGATATTAGAATGTATACCAATTTTTTAATTAGTTATTTGTATGGTACTTGCCGCCTTTCCGACGAAAATCGTTTTGGCCTTCAAACAGTTCTTATGGAATTTTTAACTAACGCTTTAGAACATGGAAACTGCGAAATTACTTACGAGGAAAAAACTCAATGGCTAGAAAATGGTGGCAATATACTTGATTTAATAGCAAAAAAACTATCTAACCCTGTTCTATCTTCTAGGAAAATACATATTTCATATTTAATCACAAAAGAAAAAACTTATTTTAAAATTTCAGATGACGGAAAAGGGTTTGACTGGAAAGCACAACAAAAAAAACAGGTAGATAAAGAAGAAACCCACGGGAGAGGAATAAGTCTCGCCACACAACTTGTAAATAACATTAAATATAATGATACTGGCAACGAAGTTTCCTTTGAAATAGAAAACCTAAAAAATAGAACTAATACTATTCCTAGTGCCATGGGTATCCTTGAACCATTAAATTTTTCTCACAAACAAATAGTATGTCGCCAAAATGAACCCACCAATGATTTATATTTTATCGTTGCTGGTCGCTATGCTGTATATGTAAATCGTAAGTTAGTTTCTGTACTTACGATAAATGATATGTTTATTGGAGAGATGTCCTTTTTATTAAATGACAGAAGAAGCGCCACAATTCTTGCTATAGGCAACTGCCGTTTAATCCGTATTCCAAAATCAGTTTTTTTAAACCTTATTCGTAAAAATCCACATTACGGAATTTTTTTATCCAAGTTGCTAGCCCAACGGCTTGTTCGCCAAACACAACAAACTCTTTCTTTAACAGAAGAAATTGCTGAATTAAAAAGCCAGTTGGATATTCCAGAAACCATATAATAGAACCGATAGAATATTTATACCTATTCCAATAGTTTCTATTTCAGCCGAGGTTTCATTTCACCGTCTAACTGTGGCGTTGAGTCGAAATCTAACTATACTTAATTATTAAGCAAAGGATTATAACTTTTTCGGATTTACTATTAACATTTGCCTATAAGACAAATGTTAATAGTAAAAATATACCTTACAGGCGCAATTTTTACTTGCTGCTTTTTCGCATTTATCGCCATGGATGACGATTCTATTTATATTAGGCAAGTTTTGCTAAGCAAAACTTGGTGTAACAAATTGTCAAGGATGACAATCTGTTACTACTGCTCTTTAAAGCAGCTATCGGTCACGGATGACCGATTAATACTATTCGAGAATTTTCTAAAAGAAAATTCTCGTAGACTAAAAAATATAGGATGTATTTTTTAGTCTACAGAACTGGACTCGCCTTTCTAATTTGCACTTTTGTGCAAATTAGAAAAAATTTAATAACCTTCCTTACAGAGTAGCAAACTTTAGTTTGCTGAACGCACAACACGGAACCCAAGGATGATGCCGCGGCCATACGGGCTGCTGCTGCCACGGTTAGAAACCGACGCGCTGTTAGCGCCGTTAAACCAAGAACCACCGCGGTAAACGCGGCTAGACCCCGACGCAGAACCGGTTGGGTCACTTTCTTCCCCTGTGCTTACTGGTTCTTGCCAATCATAACACCATTCCACTACATTTCCACTCATGTCATATAGCCCTAGTTTGTTTGCTGCTTTTTTTCCTACTTGGTGACTTCCTTTTCCAGATACATTCTTTGTTACATTAGTGTCTCCAGTTATTCCTGTTATATTATTAAAACAATACCATCCTACACTGTCTAAACCAGAGTTTTTGCTTGTATCATATGAAACACCTTCTGCTGTGTCTGCTCCACTAAATACATAGTTCCAGTCTGCGGCTTCTGGGTCTCCCCCTCTTGCGGCAAACTCCCATTCTGCTTCTGTTGGTAAACGATAGCCATTTGCATTTTCTACTAAACTTACTGTTGCTTTATATATGTAATAGCCAGTTTTTCCACTTGCTTGTTCAACTTGTGTAACTTCAATATTATATGCTTTTGTTAAGCCTTCTTTTTCGCTTAAGGCATTACAGTACCATACTGCGTCATACCAAGATACCCCTTCTACTGGTCGTTTTTCTTGTTCATCGCCACTAAATAATGTGTAGCTTGTACTATCTGCTGTACAATTTGATGGGTTACTTTCTAAGGTGTATTCTGTTCCACCTACTGTTACTTTTTGGTTTGCCATTACACTTGCGTATTCTTCTTGGGTTACTTCGTATTTTCCCATGTAAAAATCACTTAAGGTTACTGTTCGCCCTGCTATAAATACACCTGTATAATTGTTTGTGTAAGCTGCACCTGTTACACTGCCGCCTTCTACAAGTACCATTTCTGGAACTTTTACTTTGTTTGTGTTACCGCCCTTTCCTCCGTCGTCTCCAGCGGTATTTTTACATCCTACTACACAAAACAATATACTTGTAGCTAATAGTAGCACTACAATCCATGTAGATTTTTTCATTTCCTTTCCTCCGTAGGTTTTAGGTTTAAAATTGTCCTTTTTTATTATTTCACTGTAATGGGAAAGAGTCAAGAATATATTTCGCCATGTGTCTGTGGCTAATTGGGAATAAGTAATAGGTCGTCGGCTAACAGTCCCAAGCCCTTTCACGGAAACCTTTGTCAAAAAACGTCCTCGACGCTTCGCTTACTGCGGATTGTTTTTTGACAAAGAACCCCGTTCCGGGCTTGGGGTGTCTTCGCCTACCATTGCTTATTGTGCTAAGCCACAGCCAAAGGCTTGTCGCACGGATTACATCCTTGTAATCCGTGCTTACGAGTTTTGCAATATGTGGTAGAATTTTCTAGCAATTATGCAAAACTCGGAAACTGCCACAGTCCGCCATCCGTGGCGGTGGGAAATGGGAACATTGTGGCGGCTGCTGCGCTGTTGCATTTGGTACTTGCAGTTTTGGCGGGAAAGCGAGTTGTTGCGGCTACGGTGTCTGTAGCATTTGGCACTGCCGGTTTTGTCGGGAAAGCGAGTTGTTGCGGCTACGGTGTGGTTGCATTTGAAACTGGCGGTTTTGTCGGGAAAGCGAGTTGTTGCGGCTACGGTGTGGTTGCATTTGAAACTGGCAGTTTTGTCGGGTAACTGGCAGGGGCTAGTGGTGGGTGCCGCAGGTTGTATTTGAAACTTGCAGTTTCATCGGCAAAGCAAATTGTTGCGGCTGCTGCGCTGTTGCATTTGGTACTTGTAGTTTTGGCGGGAAAGCGAGTTGTTGCGGCTACAGTGTCTGTAGCATTTGGCACTGCCGGTTTTGTCGGGAAAAGTGAATTGTTGCGGCTACGGTGTGGTTGCATTTGAAACTGGCGGTTTTGGCGGGTAACTGGCAGGGGCTAGTGGTGGGTGTTTCTTCCCAAAAAAAATACACTTTTTTTTCTCAAACTTGTCCGGTTTTTTATCGTTTAAACCTACAATAATATATAGGTGGCAAAAAGGAGTATATTTAATATGAGTAATCGGAACTACAAGGATTCTGTGTTTGTAGATTATTTTGACAAAGACGAAGAGGTTGGGAAAGAAAACTTTTTAGCACTTTATAATGCTATTCATCAAAGCAACCTGAAACTAGAAGAACTGCATTTTGAAAGCAAAGAAATTGATAACACCATTTATCACGATTTTCGTAACGATATCTGTAAAATGGTGAATGGAAAATTGTTTGTTTTAATTGAACATCAGTCTACAATTAATTTTAATATGCCTTTGCGGCTTTTAAGCTATGTTTCAAGGTTGTATGAAGCATATGTTCCAACTCTAAAACGTTATTATAAAAATGCCGTTCAGATTCCAACTCCGGAGTTTTATGTTATTTACAATGGAACACAGGATTTTCCTGCTGTTTCTACAATGAAGCTTTCTGATTCCTTTATTCACAAAAAAGGTGAAAAAACCCTTGAAATAATCGTCAAAGTGTTTAATATTATTAAGTATGAAGAGATTTCAGGCTTCTTAGATTGTAAACCCATTCAAGAATACAATCGTTTTGTACAAATTATGAGGTTGCACTACGACCCAAAAAATCCTGAAACCTTTACACCTGCAATACAAATGGCAATAAAAGAAAATGTAATGCCAAACTACTTAAACAGAAAAACCACGGAGGTGTCAAATATGTTATGGGGTGAATATAATTATGACGAAGATATAGCCGCACAACGCCAAGAAGCCTTCGATGAAGGCATTCAGCAAGGCATTCAGCAGGGTATATCTCAAGGTATTTCTCAAGGACGCACTGAAGGTTCGCAGCAAAAAGCTATCGATACGGCTAAGGCTTTATTAAACGAAAATATTACTCTTGATATAATTACACGAACAACTGGACTTCCAAAAGAAACGATAGAACAGTTAGAAAAAGAAATTGAAGATAATAAGATGCCTGTTTAGCTACAAATAATGCCAAACTACTTAAACAGAAAAACCACGGAGGTG
>JAGAOP010000012.1 GCA_017623685.1 Spirochaetaceae bacterium | reverse complement strand
CTGTCACGGTCAGAAATATGTGTTGCAAAGTATTCAATTTGGTCAGCATGAATATTTGGTGTTGCACATTCAACTGTAGTAGGTAAATTCAAAATAATTTTGTTTTCTGGTGAAGCTCCCCATTCTTTTTTTACTGCTTCGCAAATTTCAACAGCAAAATCGATTTCTGTGTTTGAAAAACTTTCAGGGGAATATTCCAAACGGATTTTTGTTCCTTCTGCCATAGGAAGGCAATCTTTTACGCAACGAACTCCATCTATTGCCACTTTTACAATTTCTTCTTTGCTCATATTGAAAGTGTATTTTCGTTGAGCTGGGGAAGTTGAATTATAAATATGAAATATAGCTGACTTTGCACCTTTGAGACATTCAAAGGTTTTCTTAACAAGATGTTCTCTTGCCTGACATAAAACTTGAATTGTAACATCATCAGGGATACGATTTTCTTCTATTAGGCGACGCAGAAAATCATATTCAGTTTGAGATGCACTTGGAAATCCTACTTCAATTTCTTTAAATCCAGTTTTTACTAATAAATCAAAAAAGGCAAGTTTTTGTTCAACCCCCATAGGAATTGCTAAAGCCTGATTCCCATCTCGTAAATCAACTGAACACCAAATTGGCGGATGAGTAATTTCGTTATTTGGCCATTTTCGGTTTTCTAAAGGAATCTTACCGAAGGGTTTATACTTATTGGCATTTATCATAATGTATCCTCCAAAACAGAAAATCCTCTACTTTAGGTAAAAGGACAGTAATTTTATAAAAAAGGAATTACACAGAAAAACCATGGAACAAAATTAATTGAATAGGAGATTTTAGTGTGTAAAATATAATATTATTATATAAAAAGAAAGATTCTATATCAAGGTGCTAATTTATCTATAAAATTTAAAATTTTATGCAGATTAAAAATGATAAAAAAGTCGAAGGAAATATTTCATGATATGGAGTACAATCCCTAGGAAATAGAATCGAAAAAAAATAAAAAAACTAAATCTTAAAAATAACAACAAAAGTATAAATTTTTTTTAAGAAAATTATTTTGTGTCAAGGTGTTAATTTGTCGTTAATAATAATTGACATACTTTGTTTTTTTTAGTAAAATAGATTTTGTTACTTTCCCCGGTTGTGTAATGGTAGCACCTCAGATTCTGGTTCTGATTGTGGGGGTTCGAATCCTCCCTGGGGAAAACGCTGAACTTTTAGTTCGGCATTTTTTTTATGATTTTCATAAAATCACAGCAAATGGTCCCTTCGTCTATCGGTTAGGACGGGAGATTCTCAATCTCCAAAGAGGGGTTCAACTCCCCTAGGGACTGTATAGACTACTTTGCAAAATCTTCGAAATATATCCTTTTTCAATTTAAATACAGAACATTTTTTCGTTAGAAATACTTTTTACAATTTCATTTTATCCAAAGTATATTTTTTACCATTCAAAAGGATTTTTAGCTAATTTTCTAAAATCTCCGATATTAGCACCGTAGGGAATTATTGATGGGTTTCTGTAATTAGGTGAAATAACAATACCACAATCTAGGCAGTGAGCAAAAAAGTCTTTATATTTTAGAAGTGGAATTTTGGGCAAAAGATAAGGTCCTCGTCTTTTCCAATATTTCAGTAATACTTTGTCAAATAAATTCCAATCTTTTTCGCTACGAATATGAAGTTCATCTATAAGATCATAAATTGCACGAGTTGTAGCTGCCATAACAGGAGGCAGTAAAATATCAGAAGGAGGAATTTGTCTTCCTTCACTGTCGTTAAAAGCAATAATATAATAAGACCTTGCAAGTGCTAATGGAGGAACAATTACCACTGCATCATGAATATGAGGTTCAATATGAAAAACCTTATCAGGAATATTTTGAGAATCTGCAAACCAAGCTTCATCTAGCCAAGGTCTCCATCTTGGAACACCGTTTATGGTTAGCCATTCAAAAAAAGCTAAATCTTGCATCTCTTCTGCAAACATATCTGTTACAGTATCTAAAACAGGATGTTCACCGAGAGGAATTTTTATATCAGTTCCATAATATAAAGCTATAGCCTTTTCTGCAGAATCCAAAGACGAAAACCATCGAATTTCCTTGTATTCAGGCAACAAAGTTTTTATTGCCCGTTCAAGACCATAGGAATAATCGGTAATAAAACTACCTGTAAGCCCCCGATTCATTATATTTTTAAACTGGAGCATTGCTTTTGAATTTCCCCAACCCAAAATTGCACGACCAAATTCTTGATACATATCTACAAGTCGATGTCCACTTCGGGTATAAAGATAACATCCCCTCGCCCTTTGCAAAGTACCATATCTTCGTTGAATTTCAACACAATACCAAAATTGGCTAGCTTTTAGGTTTTCTTTTTGTTTCATCACAATGTTGAAAGTTTGGCCTTTACCAAAGCTGTTGCAGAAGCAGGATTTGCTTTACCACCTGATTTTTTCATTACTTGACCAGTTAGCCAACCTAATACATTTGTTTTCCCACTTTTAAAATCTTCTACAGCCTTGGGATTTTCTTTAAGAACTTCATCTACAAAGGCTTCTATTGCAGCAGTATCAGAAACTTGTTCCATTCCCCTTGCTTTTATTATTTCCGCTGGCATAGAAGAGGAAACAAGCATTTCAGCAAAAACTTCTTTAGCTTGTTTACTAGAAATTTTTCCATCATGAATAAAATCCACCAAGGAAGCAATATGCAAAGGTGTAATTTCTAGTTGCTGAATAGTCATATCCTTTTCATTCAAAACTGCTAAAAGTTCAGCAAGAATCCAGTTTGCAACTTTTTTTGAATCCTTAGATTTAGAAGCAGCTTCTTCAAACCACAAGGAAAGTTCTCTACTAGAAGTTAATGTTTCAACATCAAAGTCGCTAAGTCCATATTCTTTTTTAAAACGAACACGCTTAGCTTCTGGCAATTCCCCTACTTTATTTTTTGCAGCTTCCACCACTTCTTTTGAAACAGTAAATGGTTTAATATCTGGTTCTACAACAAAACGATAATCTACAAAGGAATTTTTTGTACGCTGAATAACTGTTTGTCCCTTTGCTTCATCCCAACCCATAGTATTTTTAAATCCAGGATTGAATTCTTGTCTATTTGTTTCAAATTCATTAAGTTGCCTTTGGATTTCGTAGGTACAAGCGTCTTTTATAGCACGAAATGAATTTAAATTTTTTATTTCAGAAATAGGAGTATGATATTTTTTTCCATTTTCCCAAACAGTTAAGTTAATATTTGCATCACATCTCATATTTCCTTCTTCAAGATTGCCTTTGGTAACCCCCACATACCTAAGGATTTCTTGTACTGTTTGCATAAATAAAGCAGCTTCATCTGGAGAAGAAATATCTGGCTTTGTTACAATTTCAATTAAAGGTGTACCACATCGGTTATAGTCAATATAACTATGGCTACCCTCTAAGTGAAGACTTTTTCCAACATCTTCTTCTAGGTGAATACGTTCAACACGAACACGTCGATATTTTCCATCTATATCACAGTTTTCACCAATAAAATTTTCTGCTCTGTATTTTTCGCCACCTGGACGTTGCTCTTGAGGAAGATGATTAAATGGTAAATCAACATAACCATCGTAGCAAAGAGGTAAATCATATTGAGTAATTTGATAACCCTTTGCTAAGTCAGGATAAAAATAATGTTTTCGATCAAACTTAGTGAATTCAGCAATATTGCAATTTAAGGCAAGACCAGCTACGGCACCAAGTTCCACGTAGCCTTTACTTACACGTGGCATTGCACCAGGAAGCCCAAGACACACAGGACAAACACGAGTATCTGGCATTCCACCATATCGATTCTCACATGCACAAAATGCTTTTGTTTTAGTAAGTAGCTGACAGTGTATTTCGCAACCAATTACCACTTCATATTTATCTACACTCATAATTATACTCCCTAAGAAATTACAAGCCTAAGTACAAAAAATTGACAAAAAAAAAGGTATAATTTACAATCAAATAGAACAATTTGCAAACTAAATCTTTCTTCCATAAAGGTTCACACAAGATTTCCTTTTTATATATTATGCAAAACTACGTTAAAAAGTCAATCAAGTAATTCAAGGAGAAAAGATAATGAAAAACAAAGGATTAAAAGCTAATCATCACGTAAAAATTACTTTACAGGTATACCACAATCAGGATGATCATTTTCCCATGCTTGAGCAATTTGCAAAATTTTTACCTCTGAAAACATAGCTCCTGCAAATTGAATACCCACTGGAAGACCTTGTTTTGTTAATCCAGCAGGAACTGAAATTGAAGGGATTCGAGCTAAATTCACAAAGGTTGTAAATAAATCACTTAGATACATTTCAAGAGGGTCATCCACCTTTTGCCCTAATTTAAATGCAGGTGTTGGACAAGTTGGACAAAGAATCATATCATAAGTTTCAAATAATTTTGCCACTTCCTTTTGAATTTTAGAGCGAACTGTCATCCCCTTTTTATAACAATCCCCAGAAAACTGTTCAGAAAGAACATAGTTACCGATTATTATACGACGTTTAACTTCTGGTCCAAAACCTTCGCTTCTTGTTTGAACATATAATTCATCAAATCCTTTGCCAGGATCTTGTCGGCGACCATAACGGATGCCATCAAAACGACTTAAGTTACTAGCAGCTTCGCTTAAGGCAATTACATAGTAACTAGCAATCGAAGCATTCAAAATAGGTAAATCAACTACGCTAATAGAAGCCCCTTTCGACTTAAACCATTCCATGGTTGTTTGAAAAACTGAATCAACTTCAGCATCCAAACCTTTTGCTTCAAGAAATTGTTTTGGAACAGCAATTTTAAGAGTTGCCAATTTCGAATCCTCTAAAGCTGTTAAATTTTTTAAACTTTCAGAATCTGGCAAATCTGCACTAGTATCATCATAAAAGTCAACACCACTCATTACAGAAAGAGGCAATGCAATATCCTTAGGGGTATGACCTAAAAGACCAACTTGATCCAAGGAACTACCGTAAGCAACCACACCCCAACGACTTAATACCCCATAAGTTGGTTTTAAACCGTAAATACCACAATAGCTAGCAGGAAGTCGTACTGAACCACCAGTTTCTGTACCTAAACCAAAAAGAGCTTGATTTGAAGCTACCGCAGCGGTTGAACCACCAGAACTTCCACCTGAAACATACTCGCGGTTAATAGGATTTCGTGTAGCCCCATAAACTGAATATTCAGTAGATGAACCCATAGCGAATTCGTCCATATTGCACCTACCTACTGGAATTCCACCTGCATCCATAAGCCGCTGAACAACTGTAGAACTATAAGGAGCAACATATCCTTCTAGTATACGACTTGAACATGTAAGATTATGTCCTTTTACAGAAATATTATCTTTTACAGCAAAGGGAATACCTAAAAGAGGCTTCTTTTGAAAAAGTTCTGCTAAAGAATTGGGACCTTTACTTGCGGCTTCTTTTATTTCCTCATCACAAGCTGCAGCCAGAGTAAGTGCATCAGAAAAAATTTCCAAAAAAGCATTTAAAGGTAAAGAAGAATTTTTATCTTTTTCAAAAACAGAAACTGTATTTTGTACAAGTTCTTGACTGGTTACCTTTCCAGAAATTAGAGCTTCTTTAACACCTTGAATTGTATGCATATCAAATTCTGACATTTTTATGCTCCTTCACCAAGAACTTTAGGAACTTGAAAATATCCATCCAAAAATTCTTTTGACATCTTCTTTACATCTGGAATATCTAATCCTTTTACTACTGAATCATCACGTAAATTTTCTGAAACAGTTGAAGGATATGCATCATAGGGATTTTCTTTATCTGTATATTCTGACAAAATATCAAAATATCCTAGAATTTGATCAACTTGATCTTTTAGTATTTGAAGATTATTGCTTTCAGGTGAAAGTCTAGACAAATATAAAAGAGCATCCAATGTGTTGTTATCAATATTTGGTTTTTCTGTACTCATAAAAAATTCCTCTGAATAATGTTAAGAATAGTATATTTTACGGAATTATTCAACAATCAAATTATATCATCTAAAAACTTACTTAATGACATTGACAAAATGCTATAAAATAAGTATTGTGTATATTAGATATACACAATGTAACAGAGGTGAAGAATGAACTTATTAGAAGTAGAAAATCTGTGTAAAACATTTCCGACCTTTTCATTAAAGGATGTTAGCTTTAAAATTGAAGAAGGTTATATCATGGGTTTTATCGGTCGTAACGGTGCAGTAAAAACCACGACTCTAAAATCAATGTTAAATTTTATTTCAGCTGATAAAGGTAAATGTATTATAAACGGTTTTGATATTTCACAAGATGAAATGAATGTAAAAAAATCTATTGGATTTGTTTCTGGTACAGATGCTTTTTATTCAACTGCAAAAATAAAAAAAATTACTTCTATCACAAAAAAATTTTTTGATAATTGGAATGATGAACTTTATAAAAAATTATTAGTTACATTTAAACTTGATGAAAATAAAAGAATAAAAGAACTTTCTGCTGGCATGAAAATAAAATATCAAATTGCATTAGCAATGAGTCATGATGCAAAATTGTTAATTCTTGATGAACCAACAAGTGGACTTGATCCTGTTTCAAGAGATGAACTTAGAATGCTTTTTAGAGAATACATTAGTGAGGGTAAACATTCTATTTTATTTTCAACACATATAACTTCTG
>JAGAOP010000011.1 GCA_017623685.1 Spirochaetaceae bacterium | reverse complement strand
ACTTAGATTTCTTTGGACGTTTTGCACCATACTTAGAACGGCTTTGCATTCTGTTTTGTACACCTGCTGTATCAAGACTACCACGAACGATGTGATAACGAACACCAGGAAGGTCCTTTACTCTTCCACCACGAACGAGAACTACACTGTGTTCTTGGAGGTTGTGTCCAATTCCAGGAATGTAGCAAGTTCCTTCAGTTCCGTTAGAGAGTTTTACTCTTGCGATTTTTCTAAGCGCTGAGTTTGGTTTCTTTGGAGTTGCAGTTCTAACAGAAAGGCAAACACCACGTTTTTGAGGACATTCATCTAAAAGTGGAGATTTAGATTTTTTCTCAAATGTTTCACGACCTTTTCTAACTAATTGGTTTATTGTAGGCATTTTGTTTCCCCTTTTAACTTAAATTTTCTTTAAGAGATTTTGTCGTATTCATAAAAAATACGCGACACTTTTGTTGTCGCGCATAAAAAATGCTTTTCTTTTGTAAAACACGAACAAGCACGATTGCACTTTCTTGTGCAACTCCACAATTGACGGAAATTGTGAATCGGTTGAGCCTTTAGGCCACCTGCTGTTTGTTTATGCCTTCCACAGATTTTTCTGTGCATGCTGAATGGAACCCCAAACGCACAATCAAAAGCATTGCCTCCGACAACGAAGCATACGTGAGTTATTATACACACCTTTCACCCCTTTGTCAAGGATTTTTTTGATTTTTTTCTTCAAATTAAAGCAATCTATCCGCAGCCGCAAGTTCTCTTTCTGCCTCAGACAGTTCTGTCGCCCTAGTTTGTTCTCTACGCTGAATCTCTTCCATATTTCTTCTTGACAGCACAAATCTATTCAAAAGAAATCCGCCTCCTGCAGCAACAACGCCAGCCCCTGCAGCAAAATCAGCAACGGCACCAACTGCTCCTGTAAGAATCGTTCCAACGAGAGCAAGAATCCCTACTGGAATAAGAAGCATTGAAGCAACCTTTCCAATATTTGCCAATCTGTGTACCCTTTGCTCATCAGCAAGAAGTCCACTCTGTTGTTGAATAAGAGTGTATAACGCATTTCTTTCATACTCAAGAACTCTATAGTTTTCTGTTGTGCGATTTAACGAGTAGTTTCTTCTAGCCCTTTTCAACTCACCAACGGCTTCACGAATTCTTCTTTGTTCTGCTTCTGTCATAATTTTCTCCTTATGTTAATATTTTACCACACAAAAAACATTTTTCAAAGCATACTGGCACTTATTGGCATTTTTCACTTCGTTTTGCGTACGTTATATACCAACAGAAACATTTTTTGGCACTACGTGGCACTTGCCTGCACCCACAGACGCAACCCCACGGAGGACAAATGGTGGACAACAAAATTTTTTGAGTTTTGCCCACCGACACAATAAAAAAGACACTCAAAATTAATTTGAATGTCCTTAAATTTTATTACTTTTTTACAGATTATTCAGCAACTCTTTTTAATTCTTTTCCTTCCTTTGCTAAGTTGAATAATTCGCTTGGTTCTGCATCTCTCCAAGAATTGTTATCATAAACTTGCCATTTGTAACCATCTTTTTCTTCAAAAGTTATTGTTGTTAAATTATCACAATTTTCAAAAACATCTTCTTCAATAGTTGTAACACTATCTGGTATAACTATAAAAGCTAAAGATGCACATGAGCTAAACGCCCATTTTTTTATAGTATTAATTTCGCCTGTAATGGTTACTTCCTTTAAGTTTGAACAATTATAGAACAAACCAATATCTAAAGTCGTAACATTTTGCGGAATTTGAATTTCAGCCAATGATTTACATCCAGAAAAAGCATGTTGCCCTATAGAAATTAAACTGTCTGGCAATTCAATAGATTTTAATCCTTCACAACCAGAGAAAGCCATAGCACCTAAAGATTCCACCTTAGATGGCAAATTAATAGTTTCTAGAGATACGCAATCATTAAAAGCATATTCTCCAATCGTTGTTAAATCTTTAGACCAATTAATATTTGTCAATGATTCACACTTATAGAACGCATTATCTTCTATTGTTACAATATTGGTCAAGTCTATTTCTTTTAAACTTGTACAATTCCCAAACATATATTCTGAAATTGTTGATATATTATTTGGAAGATTAATAGTTGTTAATAAAGTACAACCCGCAAAAGTTTCCCTCCCAATACTGTTTACACTTTCTGGAATCTTTATTGCTGTTATTTTACAACTACTAAATGCTTCATCAGCAATTGCTGTAATTGAATCATCTATAACCAATTGACCTTTTTTATATATTGGGAATGATTTAAGAGTATTGCCTTCTATGAAATTTGTTACTTCATAAACTGAAGAGATGTCTTCCCAACTTACAAATTTACCATTATCATAGAAACCTGCAAGCCCTAATTTTTGATAATCAAATCTAGCTTCTAAAACAACATTTCCACCAATAAAATCATATTTATCAATTCGCTTGTTAGAATCTTTAATGAACCAACCTAAGAAAGCATCAGAATATTCATTATATTCTTGCTTAATTTCAGGCATTATTGTAATCCATTCTGTAGATTTGATTTCTGTTTGTATATTTTGCAATACACCTATTGGCCTACCAAACAAATATTCAGCAGAACCATAATCATAAGAAATAGTATAAGTAGCATATGAAGTATCTTTACCATCCTCACCATCTGTTCCTTTAATACAATACCATGTATATTGAGAATAACTTGAAGGTGCCGTTTTTGAAGTTCCAGTATAAACGCCCATCCAAGCACTAGGAGTTGTCTTTAATGTTGTAGTTGAAGTTGGTTTTTCATCAGCATATTTTATATGCACATAATATGATATTCCGTCAGTTCCGTCTTTTCCGTTTTCGCCATCTGTTGCGACAGCTTGATTTCCTGTATCTTGACCATTTTTAAACCAATTACCATTTTCTCCAATTGTCCAAATGTCAGCATCTTTACCAGCAGAGCCATCAGCTCCAATAGCCTTTTTATCTGTTTCCTCTCCATTGATAATCCAATATCCATCCTCACTTATTGAAATAGTAGGAGTTTCTGCATCCTCTCCATCTGAACCATCGAGACCATTAATTACTTCAAATGAATATTTTGTGCCATTATCCAATTCAATAATATAAATTGTTTTTTGCTTGGTGCTATTTATATCATCTTTGGTTATCGATTTAATTCCATTACCAGGTTGACCATTTGTAGCAACAGCTTGTTTTCCTGTATCTTGACCATTTTTAAACCAATTACCATTTTGTCCCATCGTCCAAACATCTGCATCTTCACCATCGTCACCCGGCAACCCTTTTAATGATTCAATAGCAATTAAATCATTCCAAGATTCACCATCATAATACTGAATATATCCATCTTCAACTTTAAATTGAATGTCTGGTAGCGTTTGTGTACAAGCGCTCAAACAAAACATTGCAGGAATTATAAAACAAATACATAAAATGAATGTTAAAAATTTCTTTTTCATATTTTCTCCTTTATTAAATTAATTATAGTATAACGCACTTTTGTAATTTTGTATTAAATTTTTATAAAATTTTAAAAAAGTTCTAAATATAGTGTAATAGATTTTAAAATAGACGGGAACGGGGCATAAGAAGTTCCGTCTGGTACGAAAAAAATTCCTGAATACCACCTTTTTTGTCCACCGGCTCCAGCGAAGGTGGTCACCAGGTGGACAAAATGGCATGGTGGACAACATTTTAAAATCAAAAGTGCCGTATTATAGGGACTTTTTGAGGGTTAAGGTGTTTAAAATACTTGTATTTTAATTATAGCACAATTTAATTAAAAGTCAATATTTTTTAGTTTATTCTGCGTATCTTCCATCATCTTCATTTAAGATTTCATTTGCTTTTGTCAAATCATCTCCTTCTTTTTTT
>JAGAOP010000010.1 GCA_017623685.1 Spirochaetaceae bacterium | reverse complement strand
TTTTTTTTCTTCTTTTCTGTTATACTTTTCATAAGGTTTCTTTCCTCCGTTATTCTTTTTGGTGTGGTAACAAAATTATAACAGTTCAAAGAAACCTTTTCTTTTTTTATTTTGGCGACATTATATTTTACTGCTTACATATATGAAATCTTTAGAACTAATGCTACTATAAAATGGAATGTAATAATTTTCAATTACATTTTTCCAAGAATAATTTTCTTGCACGTAATTTGATGCTTTTTTTGCTAAATCCACAAAAAAGGATTTGTTTAATTTAAATGAGTCTGCAATCGAAATAATTTTATTTGCAATTATTTGAGGTGTGTTTTCTTCGTATAAAAAGCCTGTTTTTTCATTTAATATTTTATTTAAACCACCTGTAGCATGAGCTATTGGAATTGTGCCAAAAAATTGTGCTATAAAATCTTCCAGACCACAAGGTTCAAACCTACTTGGCAGAAGGATAAAATCTGAAACTGCAACAACCAACCTAGATAAAGCTTTTTCGTAGCCTTGAAAATAAAGGAATCCCCCTTTATTTTCAGAAGACAAAGAAATAAGGTTATTTTCTAGTTCAACTTCACCTTGTCCCAAAATAAGAAATTTAATGTTTGGATTAGCATCCATGGCAATTTTTGCAGCTTGAGTTAATAAATCAATTCCCTTTTGGCGAACAATTCTTCCATGGAAGCAAAATAAAACAGATTTTTCATTGTCTATATTTAAAAAACCATGGCGAGTAAATGATAAATCTTTCGAGAAAATATTTTTTTCTAAACAATAATTATTGATAAAATAATTTCTGTTTGAAATTTTACCTTCAAATTCACCTTTTAATGGATTAAATGGAAATGGCAACAAAGAAATATCCGTATGTTGTGGTTCATATCGACTATAATCTATACCATTTGTAATACCTGTAATCACAGTTTTATGTGCTTCAAACAATACTGAAAGATTTGCTGTATTTTCTGAATTAGCAGGATTTATTAATTCTTCAGCATACCAAGGTGAAACTGTAGATATTTCAGCAAATTTTGATGCTATCAAAAAAGGTTCTACTCTGTTATAATTCATGCTGTTTTGTAAAATTTCTACAGGTAAATTAGTATATTCAATAGCCTGATTTAACGATGAAAAATCATGATGATATCCTGGACCTGCATTATGTATTGTAACAACATATTTTATTTTGGAAAAAACATCCTTATTTGCATAATATGTTAAAGCAGGAATAATTGCTGTTGTAGCATCATGACAATGAATTAAATCAACTTGATTGTCTAAAAGTGTATATAAGACAACTGCTTTTTGGAATAAAACATCCATTTCCAAAGTATCATGAAAACCAATTCCACGACAATTTAAAGCATTTAATTCTTCATCTTTTGCAGAATAAGTATATACTTCATTTTTTTCTGAAAATATTTGGTGTACAATAAAAATTACTTTTACTCCAGAATAAGTTTCTGCCCCATCGTAGGAAACAATATATTCTTGATTATTAACAATTATTTTTTGTTCAGGAATTACATTATTTATATAATTTTTTATTTTAGAAAAATTTGTACAACCATATCGAGGAATAAACAAGGTTGTTTTAATTCCTTGTTCAACTAATCCTTCTGATAAAGAACAAGTAACGTTTTTAACTCCCCCTGCTTCTGCAATTCCGTCACATTCTCGACTTACAATCCATATGTTAGTTGGTTTAGAATACATTTTATTTTTCCGGTTTTGCTGTGGCAAAATCAGGTCGCAATACTTCAGCCCCACCTATATAAACATGAACTGGATTAGAATCAAAATCCATATAGGCTGTAATTAAAACTCGAATTACATTTTGCAAGCTGCCCTGTATTTTAGGTTCTGCACTACAAAATAAAGCCGTTTTGCAAACTAAATGTCCACAACTAGAACGTCGCAAAGCTGCAGCAGGATTTAGGGCATCTAAATCGTCTGTAATTGTAAATTGAATTGAAACAATGTCGTCACAAGAAAGCTTATTAGAAGAAAATAAACTAGAGCACATTTTATCTACAGCTTTTAGTATATCTTCTTTTGTGTTGGCACAGCAAACAGCCCCTCGGATACCATATAATCTCTTTGACATAATAATTATAATAATGTAAAAAAATCTCCTGTCAAGTATTATTGTTTTAATGTGGATATCATTAATGGATTTTTTTTAAAATTAAAAAAAAAATATCAATTTTATATATTATTTTTAATATTCTGAAGTATTTTTAAAGTTTCAATTCCATCTTGGATTGTTGAATGAAGAAAGTCTTTTCCGTCTAAAAAATCTATTGCATTATTTAACATTTCTGAAAAATAACCTGTATTTCCCACAATTTTTCGATTTTTTGTTTTAATTTTAAATGTTGAATTATTTTCTTTTACATAAAAAGTTCCTTCTTCTAATTCCAAAGATCTAAAACCAGAATAAAGTTTTGATTCTTTACTTTTATAATATTCAAAAAATCCGTTGCCAACTTTTATTCTTCCTAAAGTACCAATAATGTCAACTTCAAAGCCGAAAAATTTGCTTCTTCCAGAAAAAATAAATTGTACACTGGGACATTTTTTGCAACTATAAGTTATGGTTGCATTTCTAAGATTATTTTCCTGGTCGTAAAATAATCCAGAAATTTGTTGGTTAATTAATTTATCTTTGGAATTAGAATTAATATCAAGTAAAAAAAGAATTATATCTACAAGATGTGTTCCATCATGTAATAAACTATAAAATCCATCATTATCATGTTTAGAAGAATATAACCTCATTCCTGAATTTAGACATGCTGTAATTGATTGAATTTCCCCTATCTGTTTTATTAAAGTTTTTGTAAGTCTGTAATCTTTAGAAAATCTTCTTTCATGATTAATTAATATTGGAACATTATATTTTATTGCAGTATTTTCAATTTCTTCTGCTTCTTTAATATTTAAAGCAACAGGCTTTTCTAAAATTATTAATTGTGGTTGCTGTTTTATGGCATGCAAGGCAATTTCGTGGTGAAAGCTTTCATTTACTGCAATAGAAATTATATCTGGAATTTTACCCTTTTTTTGTTTTTCAAATAAAAAAAAGTCATTAACATTTGAATAAATTGTTGCATTTTTATTATATTTATGCCAATTTTTAAGGTTTGAAATGTTTACATCACAGGCAGCAATTAAGTTAGTTCTTGGGTTTTGTTTAAAAGTTGCAGTATGAGAAGCTGGCTGCTCCCGTTTTTTATCAAATCCTAGGGAAAAACCGATTCTTCCAACTCCAATAATTCCTGCAGTATAGGTTTTTCCCTTTGTTATTGATTTATTTTTCATTAGTTAAACACCGATTCTTGTTGAATTTCCTGAATAATAAGTTGTTCATTAAGAGAATCTTTTGGCTTTATTGAAACTTTAAGTTTATTATTTACGCAAGAAACTATAGCATTTACACCAGTATCTTTTTCTGAATTACAAGCAGCAAATTCAATTAAACGCAAAGATAACTGGTCTTCAATTTCTTTTTGAATAATTCTTCTCATGGGTCTTGCTCCAAAAGATGAATCATATCCATTTTCAATTAAATATTTTCTTGCTCCAGATTTTATTGTTAAAGTAATATTTTTATTTTCTAATCGTTCTTTTAATTCATCTAACTGAATATCTAAAATCTTAGAAACCTGAGTTTTTGAAAGTGAATTAAAAACAATGGTGTCATCAATTCGGTTTAATAATTCAGGGCTTAAAATCTTTTTTAATTCAGCTAAAGCAGCTGATTTTATATCTTCGTAGGAAGGATTATTATCCCCTGTTGAAGAAAAACCTAACCTGTTTCTAGATGTTATTTCACGAATTCCTGCATTGCTTGTCATAATTATTACAGTGTTTCTAAAATTAATTACATGACCTAAATTATCTGCCAATTCTCCTTCTTCTAACACCTGTAATAATAGGTTAAAAATATCAGGGTGAGCCTTTTCAATTTCATCAAGCAAAATAACTGAATATGGTTTTTTTCTAACTTTTTCAGTTAAAAGTCCCCCTTCTTCATACCCAATGTATCCAGGAGGAGCTCCTACTAAACGGCTAGAATTATGTTTTTCCATATAATCACTCATGTCTATTCGGATTAAAGCTTCTTCTGAACCAAACAAAAATTTTGCCAGTGTTTTTGCTAAGAGAGTTTTTCCTACTCCAGTAGGTCCCAAGAAAATAAAAGAACCTGCAGGACGTTTGCTTGATGAAACTCCTGTTCTTGATCGGCGTATAGCTGAAGAAATTACAGATACAGCTTCTTTTTGCCCCACAACTGATTTACTAAGTTCTTCTTCCATGTGAAGAAGTTTTGTAAGTTCAGAATTAGATAATTGTTCAGCAGGAATTCCTGTCATAGAGGAAATAACTGAACAAATATCAATTAAACTAATAATCTTATTTTGAGTTTCTAACCCCTTTTCCCAGTTTTCCCGATAAAGCTCCAGTTGAGTTCTTAATAACCTAACTTTATCTCGTACTTCAGCAGCTCTTTCGTAATCTTGATTCTGTACAAGTTTATTTTTTTCTTCGGTTAAAGTCATAATATTTTGTTCAAGATTATCCAATTCTGCAGGACGTTCTTCTTCATCTATTTTTTTCATGGCACCTGCTTCATCTAAAATATCAATGGCTTTATCTGGAAGGCTTCTATCTGTAATATATCGTTTCGAAAATTTTACAACTGCTGGAATAACACCCTCTTGGTACACAACTCCATGAAATTTTTCGTATTTTGGTTTTAATCCTTCAAGTATATGTATAGTATCTTGATCAGTTGGTTCATCTACAAGAATTTTCTGAAATCTACGCTCTAAGGCAGCGTCTTTTTCAAAGTATTTTCTGTATTCCGCAGAAGTAGTTGCTCCAATACATTGAAGTTCCCCTCTTGCTAAAGCAGGTTTAAGCATATTTGAAGCATCCATTGAACCTTCTGCTCCACCTGTCCCAATTACAGTATGAATTTCGTCTATAAATAAAATTATATCTTTGTTTTCTGTTATTTCTTTTAGAATACGTTTAATTCTTTCTTCGAACTCTCCACGATATTTTGTTCCTGCCACAACTGAGGCTAAATCTAAAGAAAGAATTCTTTTTCTAAGTAAATTACGGGGAACTTTACCTAAAGCTATATTTTGTGCAAGCCCTTCAACAATAGCAGTTTTACCAACTCCAGGTTCTCCTACAAGTACAGGATTATTTTTTGTACGCCTAGAAAGCACTTGTATAAGTCGTCGAGTTTCCACATCACGTCCAACAACTGGGTCTAAGTGTTGAACTCTAGCCATTTCTGTTAGGTCACGACTAAATTCAGTTAAAAATGAAACATTTTGACCTTTAGAATTATAACGGTTTGAAGTTTTATTTTGTTGTTCTAACGAAGCAAAAACAGCTCCAGCTACATTTTTTATACGTTGTACATCAAAGGAAGATTGAAATTTTTCATATATACTACCTAAAGTTTGATAAATATCATCTAATTGGATTTCAAGTTTTTCAAAAAATCTAGAGGTTGTACTGTATTCTTCTCGAACAGCAGCAATTACTAAGTGTTCTGTACCGATGTAATTTCTGCGTACAGTTCTTGATTCAATTGAAGCTGCATCTAACAAAGTTCTAACTCTTCTTGAAGCTGGCAAGTCTCCATAAACAGCAATGTTGCTTTTTTGAACAAGACTTTGTTCTAATGCAAGTTGAAAATTTAGCACGTTAATATTTAGTCGCTGTAAAAGAATATATCCTAAACCTTCGCCACTTTTTAAAAGAGCAAGTAAAATGTGTTCAGTTAATAATTGATCGCTACCACTTTTTTTCCCTTCTTCTTGTGCAAGAACGGTAATTAATTTATGAGCTCTAGGGGATAATGTTTTTGACATTAAATTTCCTCTCTATAGGTATATATTTAATAATCGGTTCATTTAAGAGTAAACCTTATATGCAAATAGTTATGTAATATTTTCTTATGTAAAATATAATGAATAATTCTATTAGAAGCAAATTTGAATATTTTCTACAAGTTCTTGTATTAGTACTGCTCTTAATCTTGCAATCATTAAAGATATGTCTTGTTCAACATCTTTTTCAAAGGAAAAATTTCCTGTTTTTCTTAAAAAATCAACATGGGCATTTCTTATTCTATACATCATTGCGTGTAATTCATTTTTGCTTATGCCTTGAATTACCTTAAGAGATACTCCTAAATGTAATGTGGAAAGAATATCTATTGCTTCGCTACAATCTAAAAATCTGCTATAACGAGCAATAGCATACATTCGGTATATTATATGTTTTAAAATTGTATTTTTATTTTCAAATAGATACTGACGAGCTTCTTTTTCCTGAGTAGAAATTAAATGCAACAATGCAGTAAATTCAGTTATTTGATCTTCTTCGTTTCCTGAAAAGGAGGAATTTGTACTTATTTGATAACAGGAACCTAGGGCGCCAAAAGGTAATGTGGTTCCTCCTAAGGCTGGTTTTATTGTACAGTTTTTTTGAATCACTAAATCAAATATTTCTTTTAGTTTTCGTTGTTGCAAAAGTCCAGGAAGTAAAGCACGAATGGAAATACACATTCCGCTTCCAGATTCATTTATGGCAGAAGTTAAAAAACCAAAATCATAGGAAGCTGCAAATTGTAAATGCTTTTGTAAAAAAAAATCAATTTCTTTACAATTATTCCATAAAATATGTGGATTATATCCTGAAGCAAAAGATGAAATATGAATATGGTCTTGGCAGTTTATTAGACAAGAAAGTCGGCCATCTGTTCTTATTACAAGTCCTGTTGAACAAGGAAAAGTTTTAAGTCCATCTTGGAAAACATGATTTATATTTCTTTGGTTAAAATCTTTTTCTGGAAGTATTCCCCGTTCTCCTAGAATTTGTTTAGAAGAAAAATCTAAATTGTTAGGATGGACGCATTGATATCTTTCTGGAAAATCAATATGGGAAAAAGCATCGAATACTAAGGCTTGGACTCGTTCTGCATCATCAGGTTTTAAAGTAGAAGGAAAAGTAAAATCTGCTAAATTTCTAGCAAGTCTGATTCTGGTGGAAAGAACAATATCGCTTTCTGGACCATCCTCTGTAAACCATGCCTCTCCTGATGAAAAGGTATCTGGATGGCTACTCATAAATCATTATTCTCCTTAGGAAAAATGTCCCCATTTGCAACTGCACATTTTTCAAGAGCACGTAGCCTGTCCCGATACAAGGCTGCTTTTTCGTAATCTTCTATGGCAACGGATTCTTCCATCTTAGTTCTAAGCATCATTCTATCTGTTAAAATAGAACGGAAATTTGCTAATCGTTCTGGCATTGTTCCTGAATAAGGTTCAGAACCACCTTTTTCTTTTATTAAAGCTTTTATTTCGTTAGAAAAAATACTATAACATTCAGGACAGTTAGCAATCATTGTTTTTTTTATATCTGACAATTTTCTTCCACAAACAGGACACATTTTATCAAACTGTTTCATAGCTGCAGCTTCTTCAAAAAGTCCAGAAAGGGACATTTCTAATTTCCCGTTTCGAGCTACTAGGCCACGTTCAGAGGCACATTTTATACAAAGACAAAGTTCTTTTTTCTTGTTGTTAGATATTTTTTGTACAACAACAATTGCTTCTCTTTCACCACAAATGTCGCAAAGCATTTTAAACCTTCCTTAAGGTTTCAACCGGTTTTTCTTTTCCTGCACGAATACTAGGAAAAATTGAAACAATAACAGCTAGAATCAAAGTTCCAGCTACAATGCAAAAAAGTTCTGTAAAGGGCAAAACCACTGGAATATGCTCCAAATAATAGGTGGGATTTAATAAATGAATTGGAACAAAATCCATTTGTCCTTGTGAAAAAATTACACTAATATTATACCAAACTTTAGAAAAAAAGTTAATAATATATTCTAAAAAGGAAATTATTTCGTTTACATTAATAGCACAAAATATTCCTATGGGCATACCAATTATTATTCCTGCAAGTCCTGTACAAAATCCTGTAATAAGAAAGGAGAAAACGATTCCAGAAGTTGATGCTCCCATACTTTTCAATATTGCAATTTCTTTTCTTCTCTCCATTGCAAGCATAACTAATGCAGAAGAAATATTTACTGAGGCAACTAATACAATTAAAATCATTATAAAAATAAGCATGATTCGAGTGGAAGAAAAATTTTCAAATTCAGCAGTATTCAATTCGTTCCATAAGCGAACTACACAACCTGCTGGAGAAATATCTGCTACCTGTCTAGCTGTTTTGTATAAATCATCAGAAAAAGCATCTTTTGTTTGAATACCTACAAGCATGTTGGAAACAGAATCTGATAATAGTTTATATCCAGTATCAAAGGGAACAAAAATCCAAAGAGAATCTAATTCTTGGTATCCACAAGATACAATACCTTCAACTTGAAATGGTGTGATTTTAGGAATTATTTTTCCGTTTAATCCTGTTTTAAATGTAACAAGTCTAATAGTATCTCCCACTTTTAAGTTTAATGAAGATGCTATTTTTGTACCGATAAGAACATTGTTAGGTTTAGATAAGGATAAATTACCTTCAACTATTGTAAACAAAGCGGAAAAATTAGTTTCGTTATTAAAAATTTCTGGAGGTAAGCAACGAATTGTTGCACCTATTCGTCCTGTGGAACCAGCAGCTAATGCTACACCTTGACGTTCTGGATAAGATTCTGTTACTCCATCAATATATGATATTTTTGTTGCTAAATTTTTTAGCTCTTCTGCTGACTTTGAAATTGATGAACCAGGTCGAACATTAACTTGAATGTGAAAACTAGATAAATCTATGATTCTAGATGTTATTCCTTCTATCATTCCTTCTGAAACTGTAAGAACTACAACTAATGGAATTAAGCTTAAGCCAATACAAAAAATTGCTCCAATTAAACTTTTCCCAGCTGTTGTTATTGCTCCAGGATGAGGTTTTAACATTCTAAGTGCAAACAGTACAGAAGCTTTTAACTTCATTATGAGTTAACCTCCACAAGTCCACCTTGGGATATTTTATATTGAATATCCCCTTTTGAAGCAAGTTCTCTGTCATGAGTTACTAAGATTAAGGTTTTATTGTATTTTTCAACCATGGAAAAAAGCATATCTCCAATAATAGCAGCATTTCCTGGATCTAAGTTTCCTGTTGGTTCATCAGCTAAAATAAGTTGAGGGTTTTGGATTAAGGAACGAGCAACAGCAACCCTTTGTCTTTCGCCACCAGAAAGTTGGGAAGGTAAATGTGAAAGTCTCTTTTCAAGACCTACGTCAACCAATAGAGCTTTTGCATTTTCCATAGCTTGTTTTTTTTGCATTCCAGCCATATAGGCAGGTAAAAAAACATTTTCCAAGGCAGTAAAATCATTTAAAAGGTAATGAAACTGAAAAATTAAACCTATATATTTGGACCTAAATTCAGCTAGCTCATTTTCTGAAAGATTATTAACTTGATAACCGCCAACTTTAACACTTCCATTAGTAGGAGAATCTAAGCCCCCAATTATATTTAGCAAAGTACTTTTGCCACTACCACTTTCGCCGACAATAACAACTTTAGTTCCCCTTGCTACTTTCATGTTCAAGGATTTAATAATTGTAAGTTCTTCACTGCTACTTACAAATGTTTTTTCTAAATTATCAATTTCAATAACATATCCAAAATTATTCACTATGTAGTACCTCCGAAACAGAAAGGTTTTGAATATTACGACTAGCAATCCAAGAAGCGACTAAAGATGAAAAAATTCCAAAAAACATAATTAAAATAATTTCTAACAAATCAATTCGAGCTGGAATTCTAGCGTAAACTTGATACATTGGATTTTCGTAAACATATATAGCCATTTCTGGATTAAACAGCATATAAAAAAAATATTGAAATAAATATGTTGTTTTTGAAATAAGCATAAAAACAGAATCCATATTTACACAAAGTAATAAACCTAATATTAGTCCAGGAATTGCTCCAACTAATCCGGTTAAAAGTCCTCTGAGTATAAAAATGTATTGAACTTGTTTTTTGTTTGCTCCAAGAGCAGCAAGCACTGCAATTTCTTCTCGACGCTCAAAAACCATTCGACGCATTCCATTAAAAATATTTACACCAACAACAACAAAGATTAATAAAACAAAAATCATTAACAAGTTTTTTTCAATTTCCAAAGCACCAAAAAAAGATCTATTATAACTTCTCCAGGATTCTGCTTCAACTCCAGAAACTGTTTGTTTGAGTTTATAAATCATATTTAAATCTGTATCTGTATCAAATAGTTTTATATTATAATGTTGAATTGCATTTTCACCAAAAAATTTTTTTGCTGCATCCAAAGAAATAAATGAATATGTGGAATTAATTTCTGCATAGCCACAAGAAAAAATCCCTGTTACAAAAAAAACTCTATTTTCTGAAATTAGGTCCACATCTGAACCTCCAGAAAGAGCTAACAAGTTTACCTTATCTCCAATTTTTACTCCAAGAATTCTTGCTAAATCGCTTCCTAAAACAATTGAATCTTGGCGGTGTAAATCAAAGGACCCAGAAATCATTTGGATTTCCTTTGCAAAACCTGTGTCTGTATACATTATTGTTGGAGAAACAGCCCGAATTAAAGAAGCAGTTTGTTTTCCTTTTGAACTTGCCATAAGGCTTTGAGCTTCGTAAAAGGGTTCAACGGCAACAATTTCATCTCGGTTTTCAAAGCAAAAGTTGGAAAAAGAATTCTGGTTAAAATTTTCCAAAGGAGTTATTCTAATATGTGCTGAGCTAATTTCCATAATGCTGTCTATAAAACCAAGTTGAAATCCATTCATTACGGACATAACAGCAATTAATGTCATAACTCCGAAACAAATACTTACTGAAGCAAGAAAACTTGTTATGGCAAAACGACCGGAGCGATCTACTTGAGCAAATCTTTTAGAAACAAAAAAAATCCATTTATTATTCAACAGGTACTACCTCCTGTCTATATTCTTAGAATTAGAAAAAAATTCTTCTTTTAATAATCTTCCCCCTGAATAAGAGGCAACTACGTATTGATTATTTGAAAAATAGCTTGTGTCTGTGTATTCATTTTCTGATGAATACACAATAGATCTTTGTAATTTTTCGTTTACATAATAATCATAACCTGCGTAGTCCTTACCAGGAGTTTGATATACGTATTTTTCTGTTTTTGTCTTTAAATTATTGTTATAAGTGTAAATTGTTTTTTGAGTAATTAAAGAATCTGTATTATATTCATAATGAATTTCTGTTTTTAGTTGAGTAATATTAAAATCGGTTTTGTCTAAAAGTATGTAGATTTTTTCTGATTCTGTTAATCCATTTTGTGTAAATGTTGTTTTTACAAGTTCCATATTTTTATAATTAATAAAAGTTGAATCCTTTGGAAAAGACATATTTTCGTTATAATTATAATCTAAGCGACTGACAATAACAGAATCTTCACCTTTATTTTCCCAAAGAATTTTAGAAATAAGTTTATGCTTTTTATCATATTCGCTACGGGAAAAATATTTTCCATCAGAACTTGCTAAAATTGAATCTTCCTCTGATGAAAGAACTGCAACTTGTTCATTTTCAAAAATATGTAATCTACTTTCCCCACATTCAGTTAATAGATACTTATCCGAAGCAAATAGAAAACTGTAGCAAAAAATAAAAAAAATAGATAATCCTAAAAGTTTATTCATTATTTTTCTATACCTAAAAATTCATTAAGATACTGTTCTGGGTCAAAGGGTTTTATATGCGTATAACCTTCTCCAAAGCAAATAAAAGCAACAGGTATATTTAATTCGCGACCAATAGTTGCTACAATTCCACCTTTAGCAGTTGAATCATATTTTGTAAGAATAATGGCATCTAGTCCTACTGCTTGATGAAAAACTTCTGCTTGACGTAATCCATTTTGTCCTGTTGTGGCATCTATTACTAATATTTTCTTGTAACAATTAGGAGAAGCTTTTGAAGATGCAATTCTGTCAATTTTTTGAAGTTCTTTTACTAGATTTTCTTTATTGTGTAATCTACCAGCAGTATCTGCTAAAACCAATCCGCCTCCTTTTGAACTAATTGATTCAGCTGCATCAAAAACAACTGCAGAAGGATCTGCTCCATGTTGGTGGGAAACAACTCTTATTCCTAATCTATCACCATGTAATTGAAGTTGTTCGATAGCTGCTGCTCTAAAAGTGTCTGCTGCTGCCATAACTAAATTTTTTTCACCCATTTCTTTGAAATAAGAAGCTAATTTTGCAATAGTTGTAGTTTTACCAACTCCATTTACACCTAAAAGCATAAAAATATTTACATTATTTGGTGAAGGTTTTAATTCAAAGTATTTAACATTTTCTTTAAGTAGATTTTTAAGTTCGTCAATAATTTCCTTTTCATTGGAAATATGTTGACTTTTACATTTTTTTTCTAGATCTTCCATTAATTGATAAACATATTTAGCACCTAAATCACCTTCTACAAGTAAGTCAGATAGTTCTTCAAAAAAAGCGTCATCAAAAGCTTTATGGATTCCAAAAAAATTACGTAATTTATTAGCAAAGGTTGATTTAGCCATAAAATATCTCCATTATTCACTTATATTATTTGGCAAAACATCGTCAACTGCTGAGATATATCTACCAAGTTGAATTATAAAATTTACTCCAAGACCACAAGATAATGCTATTGAAGAATTTGAAACAATTTCCCAAGTTTTGGCTTTGCTTTCATCTTCGATACCCATTACCCAGCCATTATGTTTATTGATATACATTCCATAGCTAAAAAAAGTTGGAATCAATGAAACAATAAAAGCACTATAAGAATTATACATCGAACGGCGTCTTTTTTCAATCCGCTGAGAAATATTCAAAGTTTCACTTTTTAATCTTAGATTTAGTTGCTCTAAATTATTTTGCTCAGTAATGTTTGCTGTAAAAAAAATAGGGTCAGCTGTTAAAGTTGATTTATCTTCGGTAGCTTTTTCCGTAGTTTGATTATCCAAAGAAAACTCACCTAAAATTATACCTTGTGGAATATTAATTAAAGCAGGCGTTTCCCCAACAGGAAGTGCATTAATATATAATTGTCCAGGTAAATTTGATTCTTCTGAAATATTTACTGGAATTGTTTCAATCTTTTCTAAAGCAACGTTTATACAAAAGTATTCATCTTTAGAATAATTCCAGGTGAAGGTTTTTTCATAATAACCTTCTGCACTAATTGTTATAGTTTGTTTTCCTGATGGAATTATGATTTCTTCTTGGGCGGACAATTTTAAAACCTTATTGTCAATTATAATATTTGCTTTTTCTTTGGCTTCTTGTGGCTCAATGTTAAAAATAAGTGATACTGTGTTTTCGTTTGTTATAATTGGTTTTAGTTTATTACTAAGATTTTTTGATAAAGAAACAATATCTTTTATTGAACCTGTAGCAGAAACTGCTCCTAAATTAATTTTACCTGGATAGGCATAAACTATTGCCTCAACTTCAATATAATCCCCAAAGGCTGTAATTTTTCCAGTAATTAAACCATTTATATTGCTAGAAGAAATTTTTTCTTCTAGTTGTGTAATACTATCATTTTCTAAAAGCATTTCGGAATTATTATTGTATAAATAAATTGGTTCCAATTCAGAATATATAAAAGAATCCCCTTTTTCAATTTCCTGTAAAAGATTTTGTATTAATATATTTATTTCTTGAATTTCAAGATTTATTTCATTAATTAAATCATCTTTTTTTTGAAGATTTTTTTTCTTGTTGAAATTATCTTTTGAAGAAAGAAATTCTTTGTTTCTATCTTCTGTAGCGGATTTTAATCTTGCAACTAATGTATTTTTTTTAGAATAAAGGTTTTTTAATTCCCTTTGCTGAATTTCGATTACACTAGGTTGTCTTGTTTCTGAATCTGCAAATTCTTGTAAAATTAATTTAGGAATTTGTTCCGAAGTTGATTCTAATAATCCAAAAGAGGAATTTGATTCAGTTGAAATAGCAAAAGGTGTTGCTGCTAAAATCCAATCAGAAGCAAAAAAATATGTGGTGGAAAAAAAGATTATTAAGGCTAAAATAAGCCATTTTAATCTCATAAATCCTCATCCTCTTCTGTATCGCTAGAAAGAGTTTGCCCTTTCCATTGTGCAGTTAAATATGCTTCGATAAAAGGGTCCAATGTTCCGTCCATTACTCCTTGAATGTTTCCCATTTCAAATTTTGTTCGATGGTCTTTTACCATTGTGTATGGTTGAAATACATATGAACGAATTTGGTTTCCCCATGAAATGTCTTTCTTTTCTGCTGCAAACTTTGCATTTTCTTTTTCTTTTTCTTGACGATAATGTTCATATAGTCTAGCTTTTAGCATACTCATGGCGGTAGCTCTGTTCATAATTTGGCTACGCTCAGTTTGGCATGCTACAACAATACCAGTTGGAATGTGGGTAAATCGAACTGCAGAGTCAGTTTTATTAACGTGCTGACCTCCAGCTCCACCTGCCCTGTATGTATCCACTCGTAAATCTTCAGGCTTAATTTCAACTTCAATATTGTCATCTAAGACTGGAAAAACGTACACAGAGGAAAAAGAAGTGTGACGTCTTGCATTAGAATCAAAGGGACTAATTCTTACTAAACGATGAATTCCAGCTTCTGATTTAAGGTAGCCGTAGGCATAGTCACCAGAGATTTGCAAGGTTACAGATTTTATGCCACCTTCTGATTCTAGCATATCTACAGTTTCTATTTTATAACCTTTACGCTCTGCCCATCTAATATACATTCTGCAAAGCATTTGTGCCCAGTCACAGGCTTCTGTTCCACCTGCTCCAGCGTGAATTGTTAAGAAAGCACCGTTTTGGTCAACTTCTCCAGATAACAAATTCAATATGCTTAGCTTTTCGTAATCAGCAAAGGCTTTATCGTACATGGATTTAACTTCAGCTTCTACAGAATCATCTCCACTTTCAATCCCTAATTCATACAGGGCTTCCATGTCTTCTGCTTCAGAAAGTAAACTTCGCCAAGGTTCAATTCGATTTTTCAAATGTTTAATTTCAGCCATAACTTTTTCAGCTTTAGATGGATTAGACCAAAAATCAGCTTCTCCAGAAAGGGATTCTTTTTCAGCTATAGCTTTTTCTATTGCAGGTACGTCAAAGACGCCCCCAAACATTTAGGATATCTTCTTTTAAAGAAGCGATAGGTAATTTTAAATCTTCTAGCATATAAAAACTCCATTAAATATTATGTTGTAGGTGAACGCAGAATTCCTCGCTTCCATTTCTTTTTTGAAAGTTCGGTAATTGCAAACATTCCATCAACAGGATACTGATATATTCTTACTTTATCATAATAATCAGTTACTCTGTCAATTTCTTTTTTTAAAGAAGAAAACAACTGTTCAGAAACAGATGTATGTTCCCAACAAGCTCTTTGAATTTTTTTAAAACCCAAATGAGTTAAAACTGTGGAAAGAGATTTTGCTGAATCCATAGAACTAGGATCTAAAACAACAGAAACAAACATATTATAAGAATAGAATAAACAGTAAGGAATGTCCAGTACAGCTCTTGAAAAAAAAGTATTTTTGTCCCATTATATAACTATGAAGCGAATATTTTTTTGTGCTTTATTACTGATAACTAGTGTTTGTTTTGTGATAGCCCAATCTTCTCGGCCTATAGTAACTGATATCTGTGCAGAAGGAATTTCTACTACAGAAATATATATTTCTTGGAAATTACCTAGTACCTTACTTCCTTCTGAATCTTCAATTGCAATTTACAGAACTAAACAAAAGATAACAGATATTACTGACCTAAAAGATGAGGAACCTTTTGTTTTTTTACCTCCAACTACAACTTTTTATAAAGATAATATAATGACATTTGGTAGGTTTTACTATACAGTTTTAATTCGGTTATCTCCAGAAGATGAATTTTCTTTAATTATTCCAGGTGTAAATGCAACTGTTTTTCCTACATCCGTTAAATTGGAAATTTCAAAGGAACCAGAGGCAAAGAAAAAAACAATTCCCCCTGTTGAATCTACTCTAAATTCGGCAGGAGTACGTGCTATGCCGTTGCCCTATTTAGATTTGTTGCAACAAAAAACTGAATCTACAAATATTTCAAAAGAAATACAAGAAGAAGCATTACTTTTAGGGAAAACATCCTTAGAAAAAATTGAACCCTATGTTTTTCGTAATGAATTTAATTTACAGGCAACTGGAGATTCATCTATTTTACAAGATATTGTAGTAACCCAACTTTTAACAGGTAAATATACAGAAGCTGTTCAACAATTAGAAGAATTTTTAAGACTAAATCGAGCTGAAGATACTACTTCTAGAGCAATTTTTTACCTTGGCGAAGCGTATTTATTTAATGGAAACTATAAAGAAGCTTTAACTCAATTTTTGAAAGTTCAGAAAGTATTTCCTGAACTTTCAAATAAGTGGATTCAAACAACTTTAGATGCTTTTAACCTAGTTAGTGAATAAGATAAAGTTCTTGTAGCATTCGTGATAAAACAGGATACTCAGTACCTGTTATTTCATCTTGCGAAGGAATTAAACTATTGTTTAGGGTTTCTTCTTCCCCTTCTTGCACAGGTAAAATAACAACTTCATCGTTTATATTCATTCTGTCAAAAAAGCCCTTTCTAGAAAAACGTCCCTGAGCCAATGATTCACTTACTGAATTAATAGTAATTGTTCCTAAAACGTCTTTATCATCGTATTCAATTCCTATTCCCTTATCTGGAGTTCTGAGTTGTCCTGCTTTTACAACAGCTAGTTTTGAATCCTTTGTAAGACCGTCTATTGTTCCTAAATTAACAAGAATATCATCTGCATTTCGGTTTAAAACAAGACCTTTAACCGGTAGCATATCAGATATGGCCTTGCAAACTCTACGCATAGCTCCAGCGTATCTATCGTTGCCTGTACGATAAAATCTAAGGGTTCCAGCTTCTGTACCGTTGCGACCAGAATAAATCGTGGCTTGAATCAATAGTTCTCTATCGTTTTCTTCCATTTCTACAAGAACAAAATAATCTTGGTTATTATTTCTTGCTAAGCGGAAAGCTTCAGAATATGATACAGAAACATCATGGCCGTAAGCATTTATTGTATTTATTCCTGAAAATTGATTTTCTATAGCTTTAACAGTTACAAGACCAGCCTTTGCATGAAGAAGCTGGGTATCAGTTCCATAGGAATATATGCCGAGATTCCACTGTGTTTTGTCAATATAAAAGGGATCTACACCCCAACGTACTGCCAAGGTGTCTGAAAGCAAGGATTTATAAGCTTCGATAGTATCAGCTACCTTAACAGAAACTGGTTCAAGGTTGCTTATAAATGTAAGCTGTTCAAGATAAAGTTCTTGTTGCCCCTTTCTGTCTAGCATATCAGCGTATGCAGTTCTAGCTTCAGTATTTAGAGGATCAAGACGTAATGCATTTTTATATTCAAATTCAGCCTGAGAAGATTCATATAATTTTTCGTGTTCCTTAGCTTTATTTATATGAAACTTTGCCCATTTTTCTCTACGTAAATCTTCTATATCAAATTGATCTATTACCAAATTTTCTAGAGCAGTTCGCATAACTTCGTCCTGAGGAACAGCAGCTAACCCAGATTCAAAAACATTATAAGCTTCTTGATACTTGTTTTGTTCAATTAAAGAAGTGGCCTTTAGATACCAAGCAGTTGCAAGATTTCTGTTGTGACTGATACGATAATCGCAAATATCAATGGCTTCTTGATATCTTTCTTGGTTAAACAGCAAGGAAGCTAAAAGTTCATAGGATTTATCTAGTTTCGGATTTAGATTGATTGAGGTACGAATATGACGTTCTGTTTTAGAATAATCATTGTTTAGAAATGCAATCCAGGCTGCAACATATTGAACTTCTGCATCGTTACTATGATATCGAAGAGCTAGTTCAATATATTGTTCTGCTTCTTTTGATTTACCTAATTCCTGAGAAACTAAAGCAATAGATAAAAGTGCATTACGATTAGATTGTTGTCTCTTTAATGCTTCAAGATAAAGGTTTTCTGCTCCAGAAAGCCTTCCTGCTAAAATATCTAATTGAGCAAGACCAAATCTAGATTCAACGTTGTTGGGAAAGGAATTTAATACTTGATAAAAAATTTTTTCTGCTTCCTCAATTTGACCCAACCCCAAGTAACAAAAACCTTTAAGGTTTAATATATCAATGTGTTCCTTTGCATATTGATCTGCTGTATCTAAATATACAAGAGCTAAAGAATACTCTCCTAAAGCATATGTACTTTCAGCTAAAGCAAACCATGCATCTCCGTAAACTGGATTTAATCTAACTGCTTCGTGGTAATATTCCACTGCAGAATACCAATCCCCATTTAACTGTGATTGCTGACCTTTTTCGTAAAACTGAGGAGCTGTAGTTGTCTTGGCGGATAAAAATCCTAGTACAAAAAAAAGTAAAAGTATTGTGGTAAAAAATTTTGCTAATGTACCAGTTAAACCCTTATTCATTCGCTTGTGTCTCCCTGATGACGTATTAATTTAATTACATTAACACGATGACCTTCCATATCTTGAACTATAAAATCATAGTTATTCCAAGATACCTTTTCGTATTTTACTGGGATTTTACCAAATAAATCAAAAACAAAGCCCCCTAAAGTATCAAATTCCTCGTTGGGGAATTGAGAATTAATTGTTTCGTTTAAGTCGTCTAAATTTACTCTAGCATCACATAACCAAATATTATCCCCTAGTGTTGTGATGTCTTCTCTTTCATTGTCGAATTCATCTTGAATATCCCCTACAATTTCTTCAATGATGTCTTCCATACAAACAATTCCTGAAATTCCACCATACTCATCTATGGCAATAGCAATGTGAACATGGCGACGTTTAAATTCACGCAACAAACTATCAATTCTTTTTGATTCTGGAACAAAAAACGCTTTTCTAATATGTTTTTCTAAATCTACAGTTTCATGGCGAGAAAAAGCTGCAATTAAATCTTTAACATATAAAACGCCAATAACATTATCTATTGATTCACTGTAAACAGGAAAACGAGAGTGACCACTTTCTGCAATTTTTTCTAATAATTCATCTTGTGGTGTTCCTGTACATAAAAAATCTACATCAATACGAGGAATCATTACTTCTTTTACTGATGTTTCGGACAAATCCTCAATTCCTCTAATCATATTTCTTTTTTCGGCACTTAATTCTTGTTGTTCTGAAACTTCTTGGGCAGATGAATATTGATTATAGTCAGATGAATTTGAAGAGTTTTTTTTCTTTGTAAATTTTTCAAATAACCCCATGTAAAAATCCTTTATACTTATTCGTCTATTATAGTATCGGTAGTTTTTAATAATCCTGAAAGAATGGATTCCTGTAATTTTAACATTTCTTGTTCAGGTGAATTATCACTGTGATCGTAACCAGCAAGATGAAGAATTCCATGTACAAGAAGCCTTTTTAATTCTTCGTCAGGTGAAACAGAAAATTCTTCTGCATTTTTAAATAATGTATCCACACTAATTGCAATATCGCCTGCAGAAAACCATTCACGCTCTGAATCATCAATATATTTTTCACCTAACTCAAAAGATAAAACATCAGTAGGTCCCTCAAGGTTTCTATATTGTTTGTTTAATTCAGAAATAAAATCGTCTTTGCAAAACAAAACAGATAGTTCCCAATTTGTTTTCTCTAAGGCTTTTAATGCTTCTACTACAAAAGGATGAACTTTCTCAATCCATTGTGGAAAATCTTGATTTTCTTGTGTAGAAATAAAAATTTGATTTGTTGTTTCTTGATTCATTATTTTTCCTTGTTATCTTCTTGAACTACAGGTTGAACAGTTTCTTCAGTTTTTGATCCATTATCTGGGTCTTTTTGGTTAGGATATTCAATTCGAGAATGATAATACCCAGCAAGTATTTGAACAAAAGAGTCTTCGATAATTGCCAAATCCTTAAAAGATAAATCTGAATTATCCAGCTGCTTATGGTCATATTTAGCCATAACAAGTTCATGAATAAACTTTTCCAGTCTTGATACAGAAGGATTTTTTAATGTACGACAGGCAGCTTCTACCGTGTCTGCTAACATTACAACAGCTGATTCCTTTGAAGACGGTGGCGTTCCAATATACGAAAACTCTTCTGGTGTTACAGAAGGATCATTTTTTTTAGCTTCATTGTAAAAAAAAGAAATTAAACTATTTCCATGATGCTCAGAAATAATGTCTATAACTTGTGGCGGAAGTCGAAGTTGTCTTGCCTTTTCTATTCCTTTTTTTACATGACTTTTAATAACAGCAACAGAAAGTCGTGGATTTAATTCATCATGTTTATTCCCATCTGTCTGGTTTTCAACAAAGTATTCGCTTTGATCTAGTTTACCTAAATCATGATAATAAGCACCTACTCTAGCTAATAATGGGTTTGCATTTATTTCTCGACAAGCATTTTCTGCTAATGTAGCAACCATCATGGAATGGTTATAAGTTCCAGGTGCTGTTAATAACATTTTTCTCATTATTGGATTATTCAAGTCAGAAAGATCCATTAATCTAAACCTAGAAGCCGTATTTAATAAAGTTTCTAGAGGAGTTAAAAAACCAAAAGCCAAGATACCTGATAGAAAACCATTTAATGCAATCATTATTAAACTAAAAATGGAATCTGTAAAGGAATTGTTGAAAATAACCTTTAATACTATCATAAAAACAAATTGTAATAAGGCAAGTAAAATAGAAATATATATCATATCAATACGACGTTCAATTTTACTGCTGATTTTTGTTGTAGCAATACAAGAAGCTAGAACAAATAAACTTGGAACTATGTTTTCAATATCTGCATTTAAAATTCCTAAAGAAAGAACAAAAGAAAAATATATTCCGTGAGTAGAAGTTAATAGCAAATTTATAAGTAAAACGAAAAAGGAGCAAGGTAATAAGATTGGTAAATTATAGGGAGATGAAAAAAAGGAAATCTTGCTAGAAAAACTTGCCAATCCGTAACAAATTATAAAAAACAAAGAAAGAAATATACAATCTTTCAGTGAAATCTTAGAACGAAGTATCGAGGAATTAAATAGAATAAATGCTAAAACAAGTAAAAGCATTAAATATAAAATTTTATTTGCAAACATTCTATAATCGATATATGCAGGAGTTGAGGACATTTTTTGAAGTTTTTCTATAGCAATGTTAGTAATGGGAAATCCTTTTTTTATTACTTTTTCTCCAATTTCAACATAAATATGACTGTTTTCATCCGGTGGAATGGTTTTGTCTGCAATAATTGTTCGGTCTGCAATTTGCCCTACTTCAAATTCATTAATTGAAAAAGAATAAACTGTTTCAGAAGAAGCAGTAATTAAAAAAGCAATAGCAACCAAAATAAAAAAAGAAATAAGTAAAACTAATAAAAATTGATAATTTTTGGAAATAAAGATGCCTAAAGCTTGAAACATCTGTAAAACAATATTTTTGTCTTTTTTATTCATTTTCATAAGCCTTTACAATTTTTCTTACCAAAGGATTTCTAACTACATCCTTTGAGTTAAAATTGATTATTGAAATTTCGGGAATAGATTTTAATATTTGAACTGCATGAATCAATCCTGATTGATTTTTTTTAGGTAAATCAATTTGGGTCATATCACCAGTAATAAAAATTTTTGAACCTTCTCCCATCCTTGTTAAAAACATTTTCATCTGTTCTTGTGTTGTATTTTGAGCTTCATCTAAAACAGCTACACAATTATTTAAGGTTCTTCCTCTCATATAAGCTAAAGGTGCTGTTTCTATAGCTCCTAAGTCTATAAGTTTTCGTACTGTTGTACTTGGCAACAAAGAATTAATTCCGTCAAATAATGGTCTTAAATAGGGATTTATCTTTTGCTCTAAATCTCCAGGTAAGTAACCTAAACTTTCTCCTGCCTCCACAATAGGTCTTGAAAGAATAATGGTTTTTTTTTCATGAGATAAAAGTAATCTTAATGCCTCTGCTACCATTAAAAAAGTTTTTCCTGAGCCAGCAGGACCTGTACAAAAAACCATATCATTTTGTCTCATTGATTTAATTAATTCAGCTTGGTTTTTACTTTTCGGATAAACTTTTTTGCTTGAACCAGGAATTGAAATTGATAAACTATCAAAGTTTTGTTCATCTGGAAATTGAAGAATTGAGGAAAGCATTTCTGGATTAACATCAAATCCTGCATTTGCTTCGTCAATTAATCTGTCGATTATAGCATGAAACTGACGAGTTACATCTGGATTATCATCTGGAACTGATAGTTCATTTCCCTGTGCATAAACAGGTACTCCTAGATACTTTTCTATGAGATCTAAATTACTGTCATTCGTACCACATAATCTGGATAATAAATCCTTATCTGGAACGACTATGGAATAAGCAGGACCCACGGGACTCCTTGTGTTAAAACCAATAATAATTAACTATAATTGTAATGTCAACAAATAAATGTGTCAAGGATGAATTATATTGTTTAAATTGTTTGTAATAAATATTAGTAATTAATATAAAAATCTTTCCACAGAAGAACAAATTGATTCCAATGGGTCAAAAATTTTTTTTGTATTAGGAATACTCGATAAAAAATATTTACCATAGGATTTTTCGATAATTCTTTTATCTAAAACTACCACAATTCCTCTATCTACAGAACGACGAATTAATCTACCTACTCCTTGGCGAAATTTTATAATAGCATCTGGAATACTCAGTTCTATAAATGGATATCCACCTCTTTTTTCAATAGATTCGCATCTAGCTGCAAACACCGGATCTGAAGGAACAGCAAAGGGAAGTTTTGTAATAATAACTTGAGAAAGAGATTCTCCAGGAACGTCTACCCCTTCCCAAAAGGAATCTGTGGCAAACAAAACACTTTGTATATCATTTTTAAATGTTTCTAATAGTCTAAATCTATCATCATCACCCTGACAAAGAATATTTATTCCAGTACCTTTTGTGTGAAATCTAATATAATCACTGGCAGATTTTAATGCTTCATAGGAAGTAAATAAAACTAAAGTTTTACCATCACTAGATAAGATTAATTTTAGGATAGCTTGTTCAACAAAAGCTGAATAATCCGATTTATCTGGTAAAGGAATATTTGTGGGAACTGCTAAAAGCATATTTTTATCGTAGGGAAAAGGTGAATCATATTGATCAATGTATAATCTGTTTTCATCTACGAAATTAGCTCCTGTTCTGTTAATCCAATATAAAAAACCGTTCCCGGAACATAATGTAGCTGATGTACAAACAACAGATTTCATAGGTTCAAAAATTCCTTCGTTAATTCTTGTATTAATTTCCAAAGGAGCTATAACATAACGGCAATAGACTTTAGATGAATAATTTGCATTTTTTCTATTTGAAGAATTATTTTTCTTTTCAATAAAAAACACTTTATCAGATAGTTCTTCCCATTTTTCAAAGGATTTACAAAAAATACATATTGAATCAAGTCGTCTAAGAATTGTTTTACATTCCCACACAGGTTGGGATTCTAAATCACCTTCTTTAATTTCAGAAATAATGTTTCGAATTAAACCACAACAGGAACCAATGCTTGTTGCAAGATTGTTCAAAGCATTAAATAAATTTAAAAACATATGTGCATTTGAATTAGAAATACGTAAAGTAAATTGATAATCTAAAATTGCTAAGGTTGTTTCTTCAAGCTCTTCCATAGCTTTTTTTATTTCTTCGATGCAATATATAACTTCAGTTGTAGTATCTTCGCCCATAGAAAGAGCAGAAATAGTAAATAATAGTCCTGAAATTGATGAAGAGTTGACTTTTTTTCGATATAAAAGCCTAAGTTGTTTTAATAGTTTGAACTTTGTTAAATCTTCCGAGAAAAAACTTGTTGCAGCATCTTCTATATCATGGGCTTCATCAAAAATCAATCTTTTATAAGGAGGCAAAACCGCTGTATCTTCATAACCAACACCGGCTAAACGGGTTTCAATATCTGCAAATAATAAATGATGATTTACAATTAGGATTTGGGCATTTGCAGCTTCTTTTCTTACCTTCATTACAAAACATTGATTGTTGTATTGACATCGATTTCCCATACAAGCATCTGATTCGGAACATATTGATCGCCAAAGCTGTTCTGAAGGAGAAAAGGATAAGTCAGATCGATTTCCTGTGGTTGTAGTTTTTGCCCATTTTATTAAAGCATCATACTCCTTAGTGTCTTGATTAAATAGATCTGGCTCTGATATTTGGTCTTGTAATCGTCTTAGACAAATATAATTTTGGCGTCCCTTTAGTAAAATAAAATTTACAGGTTTTCCAGTAATTTTTATCGCAATGGGAATATCTTTTTCTGCTAATTGTTGTTGAAGATTGATGGTTCCTGTAGAAATAACTACTCTTTCTTTATTTTCATAAGCCCACAAAATTGAAGGAATTAAATATGCAAAGGATTTTCCAACGCCTGTACCGGCTTCAAAAACTCCAACCCCGTTGTTGTTAAATGTATTACAAATTGATTTTACTAAATTTATTTGAGCAGGTCGCTCTTCAAAATATTCAGAAAGTTTTTCAAGGGAACCACCATAAGATATATAACTACATGCTGTATCTACATCAATTTTATATGGTGAAGCAGTATTTTCATTATCAAAAGAGTTTTGATCCATTCGTTTTATCCAGGGCAAAAAAAAAGGCTGAACAAGTCAGCCTTTTTACATCTCCTAGGGGAATTGAACCCCTGTTGTCGGGATGAAAACCCGATGTCCTAACCACTAGACGAAGGAGACATCAACAACATGAATGATATTATCATATGAATAAAAAAAGGTCAAGTAGTTTACGTTTTTTTTTATAAAAAACTACATATTCATGTCAAAATGTTTCATTATTTCGTTTTTTAATCTGCGACAATCTTCGTCATCTAGACCCAATTTATTAGCGTTAGCAATATCAGAAGCAGCTTCTGTATACATCCCTAAGTTAAAATGAGCTAAAGCTCTACGATAATAAACATGGGATTGAAATTCATTAATTTCCAAAGATTTATTATAATATTGAATAGCGGCTTCGTTATCTCCTTTTACAGAATTTACGATACCAATATAATATAAAGATCTAAAATTATCTGGCTGAAATTTCACGCTATCTTCAAAATCTTTTAAAGCTAAGTCATAGTCGTTTTGTGCAAAATAAGCCATGCCTCTATGTTTAGAAATTACAGCTAAAATAATATTATTAGGTTTAGGATCGGAATCAATAATTCTAGTATATATTTCAACAGCCCTATCTAAATCTCCAGCATTATGTGCATGAATAGCCTCTAGCAACATATCATCAATTGTACCACGAACATAGGGAGAAGAACAGGAAGTTGGTTTTTGAGTAGTTTGTTCTCCTGGGAGCATGGTTTCGTGAGTAATTAAATCAGCTTTATCGTAAAAATTGTTTCTTCTAAAATCAATTTCACGATTAAGTTTTGTTTGGTAATCTCTAATTTCTTGGAAAATTATATCTGCAAGGCTCAAACTTGCATTTATTGATGCTAGCTTTCTTTTTAATGGTAAATCAAAGGGTGAAAATTCAGATTTATATACTAATTCATGCTCAACTTCAGCCCAGGCATCTTGCAAAATTGTTCTAACTTGAATTTCACATACACATCCATTTGAAAGATCCGCACCCAACTCTTTTGCTTTAACCAATATTTCTTCGGGAATATCTATAAGAATATGGACAGATTCATATCCAAACTCTTTAAAATTTAATGAAGCACCCTTCCGTTCGATTTCTTTAACAGAAAAATTTTGTATAATTTGATGTTCTACAACAGATAAATCATCTAAAAAGGCACAAATGATTCTTATACCCATTAAATCTGTTAAATAAGGAATACATTGATTTTCTGTTACTTTGGGTTTAATCCTAAGAAATTTTCGATAATAACTATTAAAATCCTTAATTCTAGACTTCATAGTTGTGGATGAAGGCAAAGATAAAACCGTTTTTAACTTTTGTTCAATAGCAATTAATACTTCTTTAAAAATAGGATAAAACTGTTTATATTTTGTTTCTAAATTATTTTTTGAAGGAAGTTTATTTAATGATGTTTTATCCACAAAAATCACCTGTTAATTATTATTATTTATAAAAAAAGAGCTGTCCTTTCAAGGACAGCTACTTTATTATGCTTAAAGAAAATTATTTTGCAGCAGCGTCGTTATTTGCAGCAGCACCATCGTTGCTGTCAGTAACTAAACTAGATGTAAAACTTGTTTCTTGAGCTTGTTTTGCTTGTTCGAGATAGCGATTAACTTGTTTTTCACCAAAGCGAGACATTTCAGCAGCTTGCTTTTGTGTTTCTTTTTCGGTGATGATTCCCCACAAGTCTTCGTCAGCAATATCACGATCTGTAGTTAACATAGCTTTGTCGAAGATAATTTTTACGTCTTTGAAATAACCAATAAATGTGTCACCGTCATGGATAGCGTCACGAGCAATTTCAAATCCTGTGAATTTAACAAAAGGCAATCCTCTTGGATAAATTGGGTATACACGGATTTCGCGTGAACGGATTTCATCGATGTAAGAAGGATTATTCCATTCAAGTTCTTTCCAACCATCAAAATCAAGAGTTCCCATCAAATAGCGGCGTTCAATACCGTCTGTATCTTTTAACAATACATACAATTTATGAGGGAAATTCATACCCATTGTTGTAACAGATAGAGACTTAATTGTTCCTACGTTTTTAACAACGCCATAACCATCTTCAAAAAGTGTTTTTCCACTTGCTGCTTGTTCATCAGTTGGTTCTTGGCGATCACCGTTTTCGTCTGCGTCTGAAAGAGGTTCATAAGCAGGAATTTCGAAAGCAGGAATAATCTTTGCATTTGCATTAGCTGTCCAAACAGGGAATTCAACACGAACACCCATAATGTTTTGTCCAGCGAAAGGAACTGATGCTGAATCTCTTACAGGTGCTGAAACAACTCTAGAAAGAGCCAAGCTGTTTACATTCTGTGCAGAAGAATTCAATACAACTTCCCATTCAGGCAATGCCAAAGAAGTCTTCATTAGTGACTTCTGTTCAGCAGTAAAAGTTGCACCAGCTGTAACAGAATAATCCATAGCGGTTCTACTGTTTTGAGTAGGATTTCCGTTATCATCGGCAATAATGTCGGCATCCAACAATGTAAAGTCAATGATTGTAGCTTCTTCTGCAAAACAGAAAGCACCTACGAGCAACAGAACCACAGTAAATAAAATAAAAGTTCTCTTCATTCAAAGCTCCTTTATACACACTTTTATGTAGCCTTTACAGTTACTAACAGTATCTATCAAGATACTGATTTTGTCAACGACTTTTTTTATGTTTTATCAATTTTTGTAAAAAAAAATTATTGTATTTGTTCGTAGGTATGAATTGAATTAATAAAAAAATCTACTTGCTTTACTTGAGGAAAATTTCTTAAAATATTTTTTTTAAACAAGTCAACTCCTACTTCGATAGTAGAAGTTGTTTTTTCTGGGTGCAAAGCTTCTTTTGAAATATTTACATATAATATGTCATCTCTTAAAAAAAGTGAATCTACAACTGTTTTAGAAGAAAATAAGGGTTTAAACCTATGAGTTTTAGGACCTAAAAGCAAATCTTCTGAATATTGCAATATATCAGTTTCTATAGATTGATTGGATTCAAAAGGAATTAAATATCTTGTTTCAATGAATAAACCTGCTTTGTCCATGGATTCAAAAATAAAAACTCGTTTATGACCTCGATCTTGTAGAAAAAAACATATTAATGAAATAATTAATGCAAAAACAATAATTGATAATATAATTATTTCAGGAATTTTAAAATTTAATTTAATTTTTTTCATTGTGATATTGTAAAACCTCTTGAACGCTCAAAATTAGTGACAAAAGCCACTAACCCATTATATATTCCTTGTGACAATTTACGCAAGTAGCTAGGTGTATCTAACAATTTAGCCTCTTTTTCGTTAGTAACAAAACCTAATTCCACAAGGACACTTGGCATGTTAGCATTTCTTACCACAAACCATTCTTCCTCTTTGATACCTCTTGCTGGACTGTCCTCTCCAACTTGTGCAGTTAGTCCATCCAAAATAAATTTAGCGATAAGAATACTTTCTGTTGTGTATTCTTCTTCTAACATAGTATTTAAGATTGGAATTAGAGTTTTATCTGCTTCAGTAGTTACTTTTTCATCTAAAACTGTTCGTCTGTAATCTGGACTTAAATACCATACCTCAAAACCTGAAGCAGATTTATTCAAAGAAGCATTTACGTGAATTGAAACATATAGAATAGCTTCATGAGGGTCTAATTGAATTGAATTAGCCATTTCTACCCTATCCTCTAAAGAAAGCCAACTATCATCAGAGCGAGTCATAATAATTTTTTTGTCAGGATAAATATTACGGAGCATATCTGCTAACTGTAAGGAAACCTTAAGAGTTATATCTTTTTCGTTAAGTGTAGTTTTTTTCCCGTTTTTTGTATATGAACCAATTGCACCAGGATCTTTCCCACCATGACCAGGGTCAATTAAAATTGCACCAACTCTATAATGTACATCAGGAGTATTTTGTTCAAATAGTTTTGTAGCTGTGGAAATAAAATTTTCTGTAACATAAACGGTACCCTCAATTATTTGAGGGGCGTCAGTTATTGCTAAATGTCGGAAATCTAATAAAACTAATTTTTCTCCTTGGCGAAAAGAAAAATGATGTCCATTCTTTTCAAAAACACCATTTCCTGAAAGTGGATCCCAGTATAAATTTGCCCCGGTTTTAGTTGCAGCTTGAGAGATAGAAATTAAATTATCCTGAGCAAAACTTGTTTCAAAAATAAAAAATAAAAGAATTATAGGAATGATATTTTTTGTAATTATTAATTTCATTTTAATACACTCCTTTTTGTTTAGATAAAGCAGTATCCATTACATAAAACATTCCTTGCAAGCCACCTCTAATTGCTGCTTGCCAAAAACTTTTAGAGGAAACTTTAGGCATTTCGTTTGGAAGATTATGATAATTATCTAATATATCCAATTTATGTTTTTGATACAAATCTAAAGTTTGTTTTAGTGTTCTATAATTCCAATCTCTAACTTTTTCTAAACTGTTTAGAATACAAATGGGAACAGGAACCTCTTCTTTTATGGAAAAAGAAGGAATGTTTTTACATTCAATAAACAACTGTTTTATAATTTGTGTATCTAACTGAAAAAAATTAGGTGGAAAGTCTGAATTTAATTCTTTTGGAAAAAGAAATTCTTCCGTTAAAGAGTTATTTGCTTCAAGGCGCAAAATAATTTGTTTTATAACTTTTTCACATGAATCTATAGCTTGTTCTCTTTTTTTATCTGTGGCAATAATATTTCCACATTTTTCAACATTATTCATAGGGAATGTAACATAATCAGAAATTTGAGAACGTACAAATAAATCATTTACAAAGGGAATTGTTGTAGATTCTTCTAAATTGTAAATTTTGGAAACCTGGCCTGGTATGGAAATCCATGCTCGTTCGCTACATGTTCTTTTACATGGAACTTCAAATACCTTAAAAGAAGAAAAATTATTATCAAAATCAATGGGTTTACGATTTTTTTCTAACCATTCTGGTATTAAGTCTAAGGCAATTAACAAAGCTTGTTCTGTTAAATTACAATCTGATGCGTATGGATAAGTCCAACCGGACATGTATCCACCAGAAAGCCTAGCTGCTATTTCACCAATCATAGGACCATTTTTTGTAAGTTTTATATCAGCTTTTGCGGCTCCGTGGGTTAATCCTAAAGATTCAATTCCTTGAACAAAGGTTTTTATAAGTTCCAAACGATTTTTTTCGTCTATAACAGAGGGCATTGTATGTCCCATTTCTATAAAATACGGAGGAAAAAATATATGTCTGTCAGCAAAACCACAGATGGTAACTGTTCCATTATAAACTAGAGCATCGATGGAAAATTCAGGACCATCCATATAGTTCTCTAAAATTACCTTGCCACTTCTAGAATTTTTTATCGCTGAAGATATCGCTTCTTGTAATTCATTTTTTTCTCTTGCAAGGCGACATCCTCTTCCACCCATATTATCAACAGGTTTAACTACAAGAGGAAATTCTAATTTTTTAGCTTTAAAATCCAATGAATTAATATTTTCTAATTCATTATTAGAAACTTCGATAAATGCAGGGGATGGAATATGATTTTTATTAAAACAAGTTCGCATTAAAGCTTTGTTGCTGGCATTTTGGGCTGCTTGATATTTATGGCATTTAAAATCACAGGCTTCAGAGGCATAGGAAACGGAAGTTGAAAAATCAGTTCCTGCAGTAAACACTGCAGAAAGATTTTCCTGGTCTTTAAGTTTTAAAGCAAGTTTTTTTACAGATTCTTTATCTTTTAAATCTACTGCATAAAAATTATCTGCTAATGAAATACATGGTGCAGTTGAGTTTGCGTCGATAACTGTAACAGTATAGCCTAAAGATTTGGCAGCTAAGATTGCAGGTTTTTGCATAATTCCTGCCCCTAATATCAGAACATGTTTTTTTTCTTGTTTCATGTTCTTTCCTTTTTGTCTTGAATTTCACCAGTTTTTATACAATATACTTCAAAGGTGTCCCCAAGCCCCATAACTTTGCTAAATCCATTCAAAAAAGAATATCTTAAAGACCCTGGTGAAAAACTTTTTTTCTTTGCACAAGGAAATCTTTCTGGATGATGGCCAGTATATATTTTTTTTACAACTTTAAACCCATATTTTTTTAGAATTTCATCTGTTTTTTTAGGCTCCCAAAGGGTGTAATGATCTGAAGGACTGGAATTAAAAAAGGATTCTGGTGAATATTTTCCAGATACACCACTAGCAGAAGGAGTTGAAAAGGCAAAAATTCCACCAAGTTTTAGCATTTTTGAAACAGAATTAAACACTGAATCCAAATCTTTAAAATGTTCGATTACGAACCACATGGATATTGCGTTAAACATTTTTATTCCAAACTCTGAAATTGGATCAAAATCAGGGAAAGAAGCACATACTGCTGGATAATGTAGAGTATTTTGAACATATTCTACAGCATCAGAAGAAATATCTGTACCATATACTTGCCATCCTGAATCTGCGGCAGCATCAATAAATGGTCCCATGGCACATCCAATATCCAAAACAGAAGGCGTTATAGTTGAATTTCTACGTATTTTGCTACTTTTATGGAATTTTGACCAAAAAATTGAATCAATTATTGACATTCTACGAACGCATTGGGATTTGATGTTTTGATAATCTTCAAGATAGGTTTTACCATATTGAGCCTTATAATCATCAAAAAAATAAGACGTATTGTATATATCCTTTTTTTCTTCGGTGGAAAAAGACATATACAAGATTCCACAATTATTACAGCGTCTAAATGTATGTTTTTTTGTTCTTGCAATAACAGAGTCCGGATTTTGTGGCCAATTTAAACATATTGGGCAAGGTATTCGATTTCCAGCGGAAAGTTTTTTTACAAAATTATCTAAGGTTTCATCTTTATTTTTTAGTAAGGTTTCTAAAATTTCTGTAGGATAAAGTTTTTCAGTTTGTTTTAAAACAGTATTTAAATGCTCTGGAGAAATTTCATCTTTTCGGAGCAAGGCAAAGCCGTATTTATGAGCTAAAACTCCATGTAAAGAAGTTGTTTCCAGTAATAAAACTCCACAACCTGCAGCAAGAGCTTCAAAGGCTGTAAATCCGTAATGAGTTACAACTATATCATACATGTAAAGTCGTTCTTTTAGGTTATTTACAGGAGGAACTATTCTAATATTTTTAAGTAATTCCTCGGGAACTTGTTTTCTTAATTCCAAGGGATTAGCTGAAATTACGGTTACATTTTTGTTACATTCAGCTAAGGCGATGGAAATTGGTAGAGATAAATTTGCAGGATCTTCCCCTCCAATTGATACTAAAACCTTATTATTTTCTACAAGTGCATCATCTTTACTTTTACGAGTTTTTGGTAAAGGAATAAAACCTGGGTTACTAAGATTTGCAACACGATTTAACTTTGCAGAAGGAATAATATCCAATAAATAATCACAATATTGTGTAAAGGATGAACCTTCGTCTATTGATGCTACCGGTGACAAAGTTGATAAGTCTTTAATTAATTGTTTAGGAATTGAAAAATAATCTGTTATAATTAGACTGTATTCCTTAGAAGTTGGGAATTCAGAAATAATTTGCCATTTTTCTAAACCCTCCATTTCCATTTTTTCAACAAGAGAATCCAGTTCACTAAGGTTTGCATCGGTAGGAATGTAAACATCTGCTAAATTTTTTATGGCTAAATTCAAGCAACGTCTAAGATGACCTGTACCATGCCCTTTTGAAACTGAGGGAATACATAGAATCGGATTAATTACAGATTTATGTTCAAGGGCATTGCAAATTTCTTCGTATGTAAAAGGTCTGCGTAAATTTCTGTTACCGGAAACTACTTTAACAATACGCAAAGCTCTACGATAATCTGCGTAAGTGTCTATAGTTGTTCTGTAATCAGGGTGATTCCACTTTCCTGGAGCAGGTAGCATTGTACAAGCAAAATCATTTGGATGATTATATAATGCAGGTCCCACATGTTCGTGGTCATAGGCAAGATCTGTCATTCCACAGGCTTCAATCATAGAGCGAGCATTAAATACTTCAACTCCACTTCCGTGGGGTAATCCTGTAAATGTAATATAATCACAGGGATTTTTTTTCATTTCCTCTAAGAGTTGAATTGCTGCTTCATAAAATAAAAATGGATTATCAGCTGTTGCACGTAAAATAATATCGGTAGGTCCTAGACATCCTACTTTTTGAGCCACAGCACAAAAACGATCTAATACATCTTCAGTAGAGCCGGCAATACATTCAAAGCCATATTCTTTTGCAATAGGTGCAAGTATTTCTTCAGAATCATAATCTACAGCCAAAATATGTTTTTTTGCAGGAACAAGATTCATTGCCTCCAGTGTCCATGCGATAACAGGTTTGTTTCCTAAAGGAAGTAAAGCTTTTTGAGGTAACCTTGTAGATGAAAGACGGCACTGAACTATAACTATGGTCATGTTTGGGATTCTCCCCATGTATTAATTAACATAGAAATATCTTTTTTGAATCGGTATTTATTTTGCTCTACCCAATGGCGTGCTTCTTTGAAATTTTTATATGTATCTGAAAAAGAAGAATTGGCTCTTTTTTTATAGTTAAAAAAACGGCTTATTGGAATATAACATCTGTCTACACTATATTTAGGAGCACAATTTTTTAAAAAGAATCTTAACTGATGTTGATCGGCAGTTGAATCTTCTACAGGAATTATATCATCATAGGCTAATTGAAAAACAGGAGATAAAACAATAGTTTCACCCCAAAGCCATGCTCTTAAAGAAAAATCTAGATTTTGCCAATAAGGTGTAGTTATTGTATAATCATATCCTCCTAACCGTATAAATTTTTTGCGATTATATATACCAATAAAATCAAAAGGATATAAATTATGGTTTAAGTCTCCAATAACAGGACAAGAAAGGGGCTTAAAGGAATTATTTTCTACAGAAGGAATTGATCTTACTGGTAAGGCTTGTCTAAATGAATTAACTAGTCTTGGTGTAATACATAAATTCTCACCTGTTACATAATGTTCAATTACATTTAAAGAAATAATTGAATTTGAAATATGAATTGAATCATTAATAACTAAAACGTTTTCAGAAGAAACTTCACTCATCCCTAAATTTATCATGTCACCTATAGAACATTGTTCTTGGGGCACAATAAATTTAATGTATGGAAATTGATGAGTAAAATCTTCTACGTTATAGTTTTCACCTGTTTTATCGATAGAAACAATGCTTTCAAATCCATTATTTACTAAATTTTCTAACAGTTTAACTTTATATGCTCCACTGGATCTGATATTTAGTAAAATCACAGAAATAGGTAGTCGCACAGAAGGTATTTCTTTTGTACCACCTAGAACAGTACATTGTATTTGCCGTTGGTTAAAAGTTAAAGGTATAGTATTCATCGCAATTCCTACATTTTTCGCAAAATTCCATGGCTTTACCTTTGTCCCATATGGATTCTAATGATTCAGAAAAAACATTTCCAAAGTGGTTATCTAACATGTATTCCCGACAAAAAGGTACACTTCCATCAACAAGTATAACCATATCCCGTCTTTGATGCCAACAAATTCCTCTAACAAGTGGAGATAGATCTGTAACTTTCAAATCTGGCATCAAACCTGCAAAGTTGTCATATTTTTGAATAATCATACCACCTGTTTCTTTGTGGCTATGATAAAAAGCTTTTAATTGTTCTTCATTATATTTTGTTCTTAAAAATTGAGTATAAACTGCATCTGGGAAAAGTGGCTTTAGAATTTCAACTGCATCTTCCGCTTTTTTTAGTGAAACAGGATATTCTGAAGAACCTTTTCCTCTCATGGTTTCGTACATATTTTGGTCTAATGCATCCTTTGAAATTATCCAAATAATTGGTTTGTAGCCATTTGTTCTTTCTTTACAATTTACAACTTCTTTTGAAAGAGTTTCTGCAAGTTCAGGAGTAACTAATTGACCATCTGTTTCTATTAAAACTGATAAACCTGAATATTGTAACAATGCTTTTACAAATTCGATAAAATTAGGATGAGCTAAAGGTTCTCCCCATAATGAAAGAGAAACTACTGCTTCTGAAGAAAAATCAGAAATGTTTTTTGCTAAATCTTTAAACTTATCTAGAGACATATAACACTTGGGATTTTTTATATTACTTTGGAAAGTTTTATGTCCATATTTTTTTTCATATTCTGAAGGGTATGGGCAGTAAGAACAAGTTCCTCCGCAAAAAGATGAAATTTGAATATTATAAAAACATGGCACTGTTCTAAGCACATTGTTTGTAAAAATAGCCTTTGCAGAAAGATTATCTGCCTGAAAACTTTCTTTTTTTTCATTTAAGAAATTAAATAAATTTACACATGCCACCGTTTTTTCTTTTGAATTACATTCAAAGTTTAATCGATATTGACGCATATCTTCTGGAGCAATTAATGTTTCAACTTCAAAGGAATTAATGTCTGAACTGATTAAATCAAAAAAAATGTTTTGTCCTACATTGTAGCTTGTGTTTTTAGCTGGCAAAGCTGACAAAATTGAAACAGTTCCTGCATTAATAATAGAAGGTGCTAAACCTTCTGGCCAACCTTCTGCAAAAGTGTATTCTGCTGCAGTATCTTTGTGAAGTTCATATAGTTTTTCTGTAAGCTCAAAATCATAAAAGGGGCAACTACATAGTGAATGAATTAAAGTATCATATCCAGATAATTTTGAAGATAGTAATGATAAAAAATTAGAATAATTTTTATATTGCCCCACTTCAAGAGAATACTTCAAGGGAAATTCTTTTAAACTATCTTTTATAGTGTTTTCATGGAAAGAATCAGTAATTATAAGTACCTCAGAAATCTTTCCGCATTTATTTTCCACTGAAAGATTTTGAATCCACTGACAAACACGCTGGAAGGCAGAGAAACCATTAAATAAAGGAGCAAATGCATATTCCGGTGCATCGCAAGCAAAAATCGAAACAAGTGTTTTCATATAATACTAATATCGGCAATTTTACCATGGAACAAAACGAATGAAAAGTAGAAGTTGTTCTAAACTTATATTTTTTATTCATATGTTTATTTATTTCTATTAAAGTAAATTAAAAAAAACTACATTGACCCAAGTGAAATTACTTTTAATGTTCCAGAAAAAACAAAAAAAACAAAGGTAAGAATTAAAGATAAAAATGAAGGAAGAATAAAAAATAAATAATAGGTATCTTTATTCTTAATGCAGAAAAAAATAGATTGAATTATTGATGCAACACAAAAAATCAAATTTGGAACAGAAATAATTTGAATAATTGTTAGAATTAATAATAAATTTCTATCTGTAAAATTAGTCAAATTTCCAACTATAAACAATAAAAATGTAACTATAAGAAGTGTTGATAAAAAAATAACAGTTCTATTTGTTAAAGTATAAATAATAACTTTTTTTCGTTGTTTTTTTTCAGCTTTTATTTTCATAAAACCTTGCAGTTTTCTCCCTTTACTTAGTATAATGATATTGCATAGAAATACTAAGGTCAAGGTGGATTAAAAGTGAAAAAAGCTATCATTTCGATAATCATATTACTGCTATTTTGTGGTGTAGTTTTTTACTTTGGTTGGGTACAATTTGCTGTCCCAATGGGAAATTGCGGTATTCTTATTTCAAAGACAAGTGGAATAAGGCAAGAACCTATTATTTCTGGACAATTTGCATGGTGTTGGGAACGATTAATTCCTACAAATACAGAACTAAGAATTTTTTCCCTAGAAGGAGTTTCTTTGAAAGATACAATAAGTGCAACCCTTCCTTCTGGGGGAACTTATAGTAGCTTTTTATCAGGGAATCCAGATTTTTCTTATTCTATAACAATGGAAACTTCTGCAAGAATAAAACCTGAATCATTAGTTAAACTTGTTGAACAAGAAGATTTAAAAACACAAGAAGATTTAGAACGAGCAATAAAAGCTCAAATTAGACAATTTAATGCTTCCGCTGTGGAATTTATTTTACAGAATGCACAAAAAAACTCTTCTGAAACAATTACTCTTAAACCTCTATCCACCCAAGAACTTATTGAAGGTACAAGTGGAAAAACTGGTTTTGAAGATATTGAAATTTTGTTTTCAGAAGCTTCTAACGTAAAAATTCCAGATATGACACTTTATCAATATGCTAAAAATCTTTACATGGAAAAAACAGAAGAGTCAGAACCGAATCCAGCAAGTACTTTATCTTCATCAATTTCAAATCCTAAAAATGAAAAAATAGAATCCTTATCTCAATTAGGAGAATTACTAACAGCATATCCCGCTTTAGCTGATTATCTTAATTCAAACATTGATAATCTTGAAAAAGCTTTAAGTGTGATTGAATAGGAGCAACAATAATAAACCTTCCCTCTTCTACATGAATTAAAACTTCAGAAGCAGAAGGTTTATTACTTAAACTGTAATTTACATTCCAATCAACATTTTCAAGTGGCCAAAAAAGCCCTTCTGAATCTATTTTTTCTTTATTATTGTGGCTAGGAAAAATTGAAATATAATTATCTTCAGTTATATTCGATAAAATTATTTTTTCATTACAGCCTAAAGAAATTACAATCTGATTTTTACAAAGCCATAAATTAGGAGCATTTTCTGTTTGGAATAGTATTTTTATTGCAAATAGATGGTCTATTCTTCCTCCATCTCCACCTATAAGATAAATTGGTTCATTGTTTTTTCTTTTTTTTATGGCACAAAAAATCCCCAATTCAGTATCAGAAAAATCTTTATCTTTTGAAAAAAAAGAAATACTTTCTTTTGGGTATTTTTTTAGGCGCTTTTTTGGATTTTTTAAACTGTCCATATCGCCTATTATTTCATCTATTTGAAAATGAAACTTTTTTGAATATAATTCTGCAGGATTTAAACCTGAATCTACAGCAATAACGTAATCGATAGTTGTATCAAAAAAATGTTTAACAGTTTTTGGTGAAGGGAATTTTCCACCTGTAAAAACCAAAATGGCCATGCTTTTAATTTCCTTATTTATGCTATATAATTATAACATGAAACATATAAAAATTCCCTTAATTCTAAAAAAAATGAACAGTGTTTTTCAAGAAAATGGATACCAAGCTTTTTTAGTTGGGGGAGCCCTTCGAGATATGGTATGTGGTAAAACCGTTGCTGATTGGGATGTGGCAACAGATGCAACACCGGAGCAAGTTATTTCAATTTTTCCAAAGGTAATTCCTACAGGAATAGCCCACGGTACTGTTACCGTTTTATTTCATGGTGAATCAATAGAAGTTACTACTTTTAGAACTGAATCAGGTTATAGCGATGGACGACATCCTGACAAGGTTGAATTTGGACATGACATAGAAGGTGATTTGTCTCGTAGGGATTTTACAATGAATGCTATGGCTGCTTCCTTAAAAGATGGTTTATTAGTAGATCCATTTAATGGACAAATGGATATAAAAAATAAATTAATAAAAACTGTTGGTAACCCAGAAGATCGATTTTTAGAAGATGGATTACGTGCCATTCGAGGTATTAGGTTTTCTTCTCAGTTAGGGTTTCAAATCGAAAAAGCTACTTTGGAGGCTATTCCAAAAACTTTGCATAAAACCTTTCAAATCTCTATTGAACGGTTTCGAGATGAATTTATAAAAATCTTAAAAACAGATATACCTTCAAAAGCTCTTTTTTTAATGGAAAAAACTGGAATCCTAGCCCATTTTATTCCAGAGTTAATTGAATGTAGAAATGTAATTCAAGCTGATTGTAGAGGGTTTCATCAATTTGATGTGCTAGATCACTTATTTTATGCTTGCGATGGTGCTTCAAAAGAAAATCTGGCAGTTAGACTTGCGGCATTATTTCATGATATAGGGAAACCTGGAGTAAAAAAAACACAGCAGCGTGATGGACAAACAATTTATACTTTTTTTAATCACGAAAAGTTATCTAGCAAAATCACTCTAGAAATAATGACAAGACTACGTTTTCCAAAATCAGAAACAGAATATGTTTGCCATTTGATAAATAATCATATGTTTCATTATGATGGAACATGGTCAGAGGCTGCTATTAGACGTTTTATTGTTAGAGTAACTAGTCCAGCAATTCCTGATTTATTTGATTTACGAATTGCAGATGTATACGGAATGACTCGTACACCACCTGTTATTAAAGAAGGTAGGTGGAGCCAAAATTTAATTGAATTAATGGACAGGATCAAACAAATAGAATCAAAAAATGAAGCCTTATGTTTAAAAAATTTAGCTGTAAATGGTTCCGATTTAATTGCTAATGGAATCCCTACTGGAAAGGCTATGGGAAGAATTTTACAAGAACTTTTTGAAACAGTTTTAGATGAGCCAGAATGTAACACAAAGGAAAATCTTTTACGAATAGCCATTAATATAGCGAAAAGAGATGGGATAATTTAAAGGTGAATATTCATTGAATAATAAACTAAAAAATTAACATATTTGTATCTTTATGTTAAAAGAATTAGACAAAAAGATACAGTCTTGTCATTATTGACTGTTTATGTTATATTTTAAAGCATAGTTTTTAAGGTAATAGTCATGATTTATACAGATACAAGAGATTCTTCAGTTTCAGTAGATTTTAAAACAGCGGTATTAAATGGCATGAATCCTCAAACTGGTGGTTTGTACATGCCAGTTGAAATTCCACTACTGAATAAGGCTTTTTTAGGTAAAACTCCAGAACCATCTTTTAGAGATGTTGCCTATGAATCAGCTAAACTTTTTGTAGAAGGCGAAATTAACGATTCAAATTTACAGTCGATTATTGCAGACGCCTACCCCTTTAATGCTCAAGTTGTTCCATTAGATCCAGTTTCCTATGTTTTAGAGTTGTTTCACGGACCCACTTGTGCCTTCAAAGATTTCGGGGCAAGATTTATGGCTCGTGTTATGTCCTACTTTAACCGAGATGAAAATACTCCACTACATATTCTAGTGGCAACTTCTGGAGATACAGGTAGTGCTGTAGGAAGTGCTTTTCACAATGTACCTGGTTTAGATGTAACTATTTTATATCCAGAAGGAAAGATTAGCAAACTTCAAGAAAAACAACTTTCAACTTTTACTGGAAATGTTAGAGCTCTACGTGTCAAGGGTAATTTTGATGATTGTCAAAGATTAGTAAAAACTGCTTTTACAGATAAAGAGTTGCGTCAAAAGTTTAGACTTTCCTCAGCTAATTCAATAAATATTTCAAGACTTTTGCCACAAAGTTTTTATTATACATATGCTTCATTAGTTGTAAAAAATCGTTCTCCACGGGACAATAAAATCGAAAATCCTTCGATTATTGCGGTGGTACCTTCTGGGAACTTTGGAAATCTTACATCTGGACTTATTGCTAAGGAAATGGGAGCTCCTATTTCTGGTTTTGTTGCTGCAACAAATGCAAATCGAACAGTTCCAGATTGGATTGCAACAGGAAAATATACACCTAGGGCTTCTGTTCAAACTCTTTCTAATGCCATGGATGTAGGTTCTCCTAGTAATTATGAAAGAATCAGACATATGTATTCTTTAGAAGAAGTTAGAAGCCTTTTCGCTTCCTATTGGCTTGATGATAAAGGTACAATGGATGCAATTAAGAGTTGCCATTCTAGAACAGGATATATAATTGATCCCCATGGCTCTGTAGCTTGGAAGGCATGGGATGACATTCGTCGAAATGGCATGGAAAATCTTATGGGAGGACTTTCTGGAAACATTAATGAACCTGGTCTTACTCCAAGTATTCCTGATTGGGCATCTAGCATTATTGAAAAGCGTGCTGTAGGAATTTTACTTGAAACAGCTCATCCTTCAAAATTTGGAGATACAGTTCTAAAAGCTATTGGTCGAGAACCTTCAATGCCTGATAGACTTGAAAAAGTTTTGGCTTTGCCAGATAATTCCATTCCAATGACATCAACATATACTGATTTTAGACAGTGGCTTATGGACAATTTAGAATAGGAAGTGCTTATTGAAATACTTGTATATTGTTTTACAAAAGGAGGGCATCAAAAATGAAAAAATTTGATATCCTAATTTTACTATCAATTATTTTTGCGATATTATTTTGTTTTGCTTGTCAAAATCAATTGCTTCCTGAGCCTGGAACTGCTCAGCAAATCATTTCAAATAATTCAAAAAGTTGGGGAAAACCCGAAGGTTTAACTTCCACCCAAGGGTTAAAACAAGAAATAATTCTTTCTTGGACTCCAATAAAAGATGCCATAAGATATTACATCTATAGAGCTCCCTCCCCCTTTGATAATTTTGTTCAAATTGGGGAAACAAAGGACGCTTCCACTATTTACACAATGAAAGTTCCTTCTGGAACTGATATGTATTATAAAATAACAGCAGTAGATCCTTATGGAAATGAAAGTCCTTATAGCGAAGTTGTTAGAGGGACAAGTCTTGGACAACCTACTATTAGTGATATTGTTGGTTTAGAAAATCAATCTGATAGTACAGCTACAGTTTATTGGTACATGGGAAATGTGGATGCTTATCAAAATCAAGTTCGTTATACAGTAATTTGTTCTGATTCTAAAGGAAATGAAGTTTCACGAATACTATTAAATGGTTCTGAATCAAAAGAAACATCTGTTACCTTTGAAAATCTTTTACCACACACAGACTATTCTTATACGGTTGAAGCCTATCTAGTTTTAGATCAAAATTCTATAGAAGCCAGCGAAACAATAAATGCAGCAACTGCTAGACGACTTAGACCAAATTCCCCTGAAGATACTATGGCTACAGGGGGAGTTTCAAAAGATTATATTAAGATTTCTTTTCAACTTCCAGAATTAGTTGATGTTGCAGTTTCTTCTGATGTTTATGAACAAAAACCTCTATTCTTTAAAATATATAGACGAGTTAAAGATTCTGATGATGAATTTGTTCCCATTACAACTTATTTTGGAAAAGACCCTACAGATGAATCCTTGGGAAAAACAAATTTCGGATATACTGAATATGTACCCGGTGAAATTGTTACATGGATAGATAATCAAGCCTTAGAACGAGGGGTTATCTACGAATATAAAATTCAAGCTTTTGCAGATAATTCAACAAGGGTAATTACTTCGGATTTATCAACTTCTCTAGTGGAAGGCTGGATTTTAGCTAACCCATTTTTTAAGACTGCTGATTACTTAGCTGAAAAAAATGAAGATGGAACTGCTTTTGTTTCTTCTACGTTGAATTTTGGCTTAAACTGGGAAACTTTTGGAAAAGAAGATGAATATGATTTCATTATAGAAGAATCATTTAATGCCTTTATGGGAGATGGTACAACCAGTTCTGAAAGTCAACAAGGAATAGTTCAATGGTTTGATACTATTCAAGATGTAAATAATTTCGTTAGAACATTTAATTTAGAGACAGATACCAATGGTTACTACAAATATAAACTTCACATAGTACCACAAGGTAATATGGATAGTTCTTCTGCTTTAGATACGGTTTATGCTATTGGTCAAATTTTAATAACTAAAAATATAGAACAACCTACCATAAAAGAATTTTCTATTTTGTCTGGATATTCAGACAAAATTGTTATGGAATGGGACTATAACGAAACTTATACTTACAGTATAAGATATTGGGAAGATGAAGATTTCAATGGCGAAGGAACCTTAGTTTCAAATGATGAAATTTATGCTGCTTTAGAAGGTAAAAATACAGGAGATACAATTCATTTGGAATTAGAAACTGCCCCTGATACAAAACGAACTTATGTTTTGTACGCTACTACCTTTATTACAAAGGGTACAAGTGGGTTAGAAGGTTCAACTGCAGGAATTCCACAACCTAGAATTAAAGAATATTCTTATGATTCTCTTAATATTGAGTGGGACAAAGTAAATTTTGCTACTAGTTATTCTCTTTCAGCAAAATACGATGATATAAAATGTGCTCAAAAATATCAAATACAAGATAGCGAAAAAATTGATACAACTAATCCAACAGAATATTCTTTTGAAAAGATTCCAGGTTATAATGATTGGACTGTTTCTGGACTTCCTATAACTGTAAAACTTGAAGCAAAGACATATATATCAAAAAATTCTTTAACCTTAAATTCAGATGGGGAAACTTATCAAAAAACTACAGAAACACTATCTGAAACAGATTCAATTAGTAGAGAAATTACAACACATCTTATAGGTCCTGCTTTAATTAATACAGTAGCTAAAAAATCTATTTCTTCTGATTACATCGAAGTATCTTGGGAAAAAATACAAGGGGCTAGTGCCTATGCTGTAATTAGAAATCGGTACCATATTGCCCCAGGTGGAATTGATTTATACAAATCAACTGAAACCTATCTTGTTAATACCGAAAATGATATAAATGTTTCACTGTTAGGTTCTATTGGTGAAATAAAAGAGGCTGTAACTGTCACAACTGATGGTACATCCTTTTCATTAAAAGATTCATCTATTATTCAAACTGATGAAACTGTTTCTTGGCAAACTGCTCAGGAACAAATTAAATGGGGTTGCCCCTTTGATTATGTTGTAATTCCTTTAGTTTCCTCTTCTGATTCACCAGAATATGACTACACTACTTCGCCAAAAAATCTTACTATTCAAGAAGCAACTTTTACCGATATTCCTTTTTCTAGAGGGTCTGCTTTAGGATATGGTTGGAATGTTACAGCTTCTAAAGGTTGGCAAATTACATCTTTATCTGGAGAAGAAACAACTGCTATTAACAACAATATTTATGTAAATTGGGAAAAACCAGTCTTGTCCAGTACAGTTCAACCAAGTTACCAAGTTTATCGAAAAGAAGAAAAAACTACAGCTTGGACTTATTTAAGTACAGTAGAAACAACTCAATATATAGATACCTCTGCTGTTCCTGGAAAGGTTTATGAATACGTTATTGGTTTAGTATATGACACAGAACAATCTTCTCCAGATTTAGATGAAAAATACATTTCTTTTTCTGACACAAAAATGGATGATTATGACGTAACTGAAAAAGCAGCTGCAGGATTTATCATTCCAAAACCAGAAATTACAAGTGCTAGTAGAGACCAAAGAAGCAATGGAAATGGTTATTCTGAATTAATAAAATGGACTTCTATCGAGATTGGTAATGTTTCAAATAGAATGATAAATGGTTATGTTATCGAAGTATTAAATCATAATATTTCAAGTGATTGGAATATTATATTAGATGTTCCACTTTCTAATGCGGAGTTGATGTCTAAAAAATTATTCCAAGAAGAAGTGGATAATTCAAGTGGTTACTTAAAAGTTTTAAGGGACTATAAACATTACTTTAGAATCCGTGCATATCGAGAAAAGGACGGTAAACGTAGTTACAGTGCTATTCCAGATTACACGTGGTCAGATGGTTATGAAAATAACTATGTAAAATGGGGTGCAAGACAAATAACCATCGACGAGTTTGCTTTAGTTGCAGCGACTTCTATTGGTGACAGTTTGTATAATAATACTTATTCTAGTGTTAGTGAAAGTAATGTTGGATATGATAGAACCTATACTTTCAAAACTCCTGGTCCAAACTTTCAAAATATTTCTGGAAATTTGTATGGATATGCAACTGCTACTGGTCAAAAGCCTCAAAAATATGGAGCTGTATGTGCTGGTATATGGGGTTCCTTATCTGGATCAAAAACTAAAACAAGTACCTTAACTTTTTCTGAAAAAACAGGAATAGGTATGTATTCAGGTACTGTAGTTATAGAAGATCTAAATTCTTCGTCTGGAACTTTCAGAGCAACATACAACGAACAAACTAAAGAATGTTATACACAAGAAATAGGTAGTTTGTTTAAATATTAAGGAATAAATAATGAAAATAAGGGTAATAAATTTTTTAACTCTATTCTTTTTGTTGGGATTAACCGGTTGTGCGGAGTTATTTCAAGAAAAAGTGCCTATGTCAAATATTCCTAATGGTACTTTAACGGGATTACTTTACGAAGAAGCTATAATTACAGAATTACAAACTCCTTCGCAGCTTTTTGTTTCTCAAAATATGTCTCCTTCTGATATAAACATTACTTGGTCTAGTGTTGAAGGAGCTGTATCTTATCGACTAGAAAAAGCTGTAGTTTCTCCAGACCCTAATGGATTATATATTGAACCAGATGAATCAATGTTTGAAGTTTTAGAATTATCTGTTTATGGAACAAGCTATGTTGATGTAATTTTAGATTCAGCAGATTCATATTCCCAAGAATATAATAATCGCTACTATTACAGAGTTTCTGCAGAAAATTCAAGACAAAAATATGGATCTAGCCCTTATACTGAAAGCCAATATGGAACTTTGTTTGCAAGTCCTAAAAATGTAACTGCAAGTTTAGGGGAATCTACTAATTCCATAACTGTAAAATGGAATGAAGTAAAAGGTGCAAATAAATACGAAATTTATCGAACAAAAGATTCTACAGGAACAGGTGCTGTTCACATTGCAACTGTAACATCTGATAGGCTTCAATTTGAAGATTCTATAGACAAAAATAATCAAGGTGTTGAATTTTATTATTCTGTTTTTGCAAGAAATAGGCATGGTACTCTTTCAGCTCAAAGTTCTTTGGCTTTAGGTTATGCATTAGTAGAAGGCGCGCCTCAGCAGCCACAAAACATGAGGGTTGTAAAGGGCCGAGGAACTACAGTTGATAAAATTTCACTTGAATGGGATGCTGTTCAATCAACTGGAGAAGTAAAATACTATGTATTTAGAACAAGTTCATCAGATTCAGCATTTAAGCTTTTAACTACAACAACTTCTACCACCTTTGATGATACAGTTTCATTAAAAGAAAATGTTTATTATTACTATCAAGTTCAAGCTTCTGTTATTGATAATTTAGGAGTTGAATTAAAGAGTAAATTCTCTGCTTCTGGACCTACAGATGAAAATCCTGCAGAAGGATTTATTCTTAGCCCACCAAGTTTAATTATAGCTGAAAAAAATAAAAATTCAGGAGATACAATTAGATGGTGGCCTGCAATTGGTTCTGAACAAGAAAGAACTAGTTATGTATACGAAATATATGGCTCAAGTACAATAGATTTTGAAGTATCAGAATTAATTACTTCAGCTTCAGCCACAGAAGTTGATGCAGAAGGTTATCATACTATAACCCTAAATACTAATCAAAATGCTGCATATTACAAAATAAAAACAAGAAATTCGGAAGGTTTACAAAGTAATTTTAGCGAAATTACTGCCCCTTCTCCATTCCCAGCAGAATTTGTATATGCAACAATTCACGAAAAACTTGATTCTGAATATATGGTTGCCAATAGTTCAGGGGTTTATCCTGTTAAAATTACTTGGGCAAAACCTAAAGATGATAATCCTGCCAGTTACCACGTTTATCGTTCCACCAAAAAAGATAGTGGTTATCGAAAAATAACAGAAAATCCTGTTACAGGTTTCTCCTTTGTTGACATTGATGATACAACAAAGGCTGGGAAAATTTATTATTACAAGGTACTCTCTTTGAATGCTTTGCAACAAGGTTCTATGTATTCTGAATATGTTATTGGCTATGGTGCATTAACCCCTGACCAATATATGCGTGAATTTAACAAAACCATGAAAGCTTCACATAAAAAACTAACTTTAATGCACAAATCCAATGATATGGATAAGTTAGGTCAAGAAACAATTTATGGATCTATAAGTGGAAGTTGTAAATATCATGCAAAAATTGCAGGGGCTGGAGCTGATATTACAATGCGTTATGAAAATTTCGCTGAATTTTACATTGATAATGATTCAACTAAGGGCGTTTATTTTAATGTTACAGGAAATACAGATACTTCTGCAAATATGAGTGCTAATGGAAGTATGAGTGGTACCATGGTTTGCAAAGGAATGTATCCTGGTAAGGTTTATTACGATAATATTGAAATAAAAGGTGGTTCGGCAGGTGGAGGTACCTATGGAATTGAGCCTGAAGGCTTTACCAGAAGTGAAGTTAGTTGGACTATAGGAGAAGAATAAATGAAGAAAACAACCTTATTTTTTATTTTAATTACTCTATCTCTAATTTTTTTGTATTCTGCTTGTGCTGAACCAAGTCCTTTTGTTGGAACCTGGGCAGATAATAGAGGTGATAAAATAGTATTTATGGACGATGGTACTTTTACTGCAACTATTACAAATTATGCTGGAGAAATTTCAATAACTGAAGGAACCTACACTGTACTATTAAATGCTATAACTTTTAATACCTCTTCTGGTTACCAAACTGTTTCAGAATGGGATATACGAGGAAACATGTTATATCTTGTTTGGACTGATTCAGATGGCAATTCCATTCAATTAACACTTTACAAAGTAAAAAACTGAGGTAAATCGTGAAAATTTTATATTCAGTTTTAATGTTTTTATTTATATTATCCCCTGTTTTTTCAGATGAAACTGAAGTAGTTCAAGATGACCACATAACTTTTGATGAGAACTTATTAATAGATGATAAAACTGGATTTCCACTGATTCAAGAAAAGCCTTATATTGTATTTAACGAAGGTTTAACTACAGCTTGGGTAACTCGAATAATTAAAAAGGAAAATCGCAGCAACTTTGTATTTACCGATTTTATGGCTGGGGCTTATTTTGCAATAGAAACTAAAAATATGCAACCTTTAGATAGTATTATAAGATTTAGTGTATATTATCCCATAAGCCATAAATTCAACAAAGTACCTCAAGCTAAAAAAAATATGCTAAATTTTGCTTTTGACCTAGTTGCTGCTCCCCTGTTGCAAATGAATATGTGGGAATACGTACGAATTAATTTAGGTTTAGGTCTGCATTTTTTATACCAAATGGGAGACCGATGGAACTACATTAATTTAGGAGCAGCCTGTTTAGCAGGCGTCGAATTACCAGTTGCTAAACGTTGGACAATTTTGTTAAATGGGAACGGGTCATGGGATTTTGGCAATTTAGGTACAAATCGAGATATGGAACCCTATGACTCCGTTTGGCAATATCAACTAGATTTAGGTGTAAGATACAGTCGCAAGTCAGAAAATAAATATTCTTACATACACTAATTAGTATTTTTACAGAGAATATCCCAGGCAATTTTTGCAGCTGCTTGTTCCGCAGTTTTTTTGTTTTTCCCATACGCAGGTCCATATGAAACATTTCCTAATCTAACTACAACCTCAAAAGTTCTATCGTGATCAGGACCTGTGCATTTTAGCAATTCATATACAGGGCATTCTTTGTGTTTTTTTTGGTAAAATTCTTGTAGCATTGTTTTATAGTCTTTGTGATGTTGGTTTTCTAAAACTTTTTGAATTTCAGGTATAACTAAAGAAAGAATAAGTTTTTCAACCGCTTGATACCCTGCATCAAGATAATATGCTCCGATTATTGCTTCTAAGGCATCTGCCAAAATTGCTTTTTTAGTTCTTCCACCAGAAAGTTCCTCTCCTTTTCCTAATACTAAATATTTATCTACTCCAATGGATAAGGCAATTGGTGCTAAACTCATTTCGGAAACTACAACTGATTTTATTCTAGAAAGATCTCCTTCTGTGACACCAGACATTGATTCGTATAAATAGGAGGCAGTTGCCATACCTAAAACAGCATCCCCTAAAAATTCTAATCGTTCATTATTATATCTTGTTTTTTTTATATTAGTTTCGTTAGTCACTGAACGATGATGAAAAGCCATATCAAGAAATATAAGATTATTAAAACGTATAGAAATGTCTTTAGAAAATTTAAGTAAATCTTTTTTTCTTTGGGGATCAATTTTAATATTTTTTAAAGATATATCATAAAATTTTTTTTTCATCATTTATAAAAAAATAAATAACCGGCAGTAAAACTGCCGGCTTATTACTGTTAAATTACTGCTGAGATTTAATAAAATCGTAAGCATCCTTTACAGTTTCAAATTCATTTGCCTTTTCGTCAGGAATCTTGATTCCCATTTCTTCTTCGATGGCGTAAACAAGTTCGTAAGTATCTAAACTGTCTGCTCCCAAATCACCACGGAAAGAAGCATTCATTTCAACCTTTGATTCATCGATACCTAATCGTTCTGCAATAAGACTCTGGATCTTTACAAATAATTCGTCCATTTTCTTTTCTCCTATTAATTGCTTTCAGGTGTAATTACCTGTTTACCGCGATAAAATCCACATTTTGGACATATACGGTGCTGCATTGTTAGGTTACCACAGTTTCCACACTCAACAAGATGTGGTGCAGTCAGCTTCATATTTATATGTTGCCGCCTGCGTGTGCGGGCCTTTGACGTTTTCGCTCTAGGTACTGCCATATAATTAACCTCGCTATAAAATTTATTTAAGAATCACATCAAAGCATGATTTACTGCCTGAGCTATCCACAAAAATATAACTATAGCTAAGAATACAACATTTTGCCCTAGCCTGTCAACTATTATAAAATGATTAATTTAATTTGTCAATACATTTTGACAAAAAATGTATTTTTGTCAATTAATTTTTTGAAAACTTTTTTATTAAGGCATTTTTAACTTCTTCTGGTACCATAGAAGATACATCACCACCAAGTTTTGCAAGTTCTTTAATTGAACTTGAACGCATTACAAAGTATTTTGGCTCTGTAGGTAAAAAAATTGTTTCTATATCAGAGGAAAGTCCCTTGTTCATTAAAGAAAGATCAAACTCGTATGTAAAGTCTTCCATATTTCTAAGACCACGAATTAAAACCTTTGCGTTATTCTTTTTTGCATATTCAACAACAAGAGAATCCCAAGAAGCGATTTTAACATTGTCCCACTGAGCAGTAAGTTTTCTTAAAAGAGAAACTCTTTCTTCTAAGGTAAAAAGATATTTTTTTTCAGAATTAGTTGCAACAACAACGTGAATTTCATTAAAAATCAATCTAGCTCTTTCAATAATATTCAAATGTCCAAAAGTAAGCGGATCAAAAGAACCTGGAAAAACTGCAGTAATCATTGTATTTTTAACAATATTGTATTTGACAAAAAAGGTAAAGCACTCTAATATTATATTCATGAATAAATTTATTTTTTGGATATCAATTTTGCTTATTTTGTCTCTTTTTATAGGATGTACATCTAAGCCAGAGGAATCTGAAGTTCCTCCCGAAGTTCGAGTTCCTGTTGAGTCTGTTGTGGAACAAGTTGTGCCTCAACTAGAGCCAGAACCAAAATTAGAGCCAGAGCCTGTTCAAGATGCTGAATATTTGCGATCAATTGCTGCTATTTCTGGAACAGAGGTAGTTACTGTAGACACATTTAATCAAGACAAGAAGGCTATTCTTGAAATGATTGATGAAATCGAAGTCGTAATGACAACAGGAAATTATCAAAAATGGCTAAACTATGTGGAGCCTAATTCAATAAAATATTGGCAAAACAGAGCTAATTTAAAATCCATAGAAGAAAGACTTCCTGTTAAAGTAAAGATTTCTTCCATGCAAGATTATTTTAAATATATCTTTATTCCCGCTAGAACAGGTCGTACTGTAGATGAAATTCGATATGTATCTTCTACAGTTGCAAAAGCTGTACAAGTTCAAGGTGATACGGATATTATTTATTATACTTTTGAGAAAATAAATGATAAATGGATGTTAAAACTTGATACATTGTTTTAATACCCTATTTTTTTATTGATTTTTTCTGCTTTATATTATATTATTTTATTTGATCATTTAGGAGGGCTAGAATGAAAATTGCAAGAACAGTTATTTTTTTGTTAGCAATGGTTTTAAGCACAAATCTTTTTGCACAGCAAGCTACTCGAGAAACAACAGTTGAAGATGAGTATTTAAGCAGTGTTGAAGGTGTAATCATTAGAGAACTTTCTCAAGCTGATGATAGGGATAATAAATTTGTTTCCTTACAGTATATTGAGGATGCTCTAAATGCTGGTAGAACAAGTCCTGATATTCAGGCCGCATTGGATTCTTTGGCAGGAGAAGGTATTACAACTCAATCAAGAACCAATGGGCGACTTGTAAACAACTTTCCAGATGTAAGACGAAAAGCATGTGAACTTCTTGGTAAAGTGCCTACAGAAGAATCAAAAAATACTTTAGTTCAGGTTACTCTTGCAGACAACGAACCTGTTGTTGTAGCGGCTGCAGTACGCTCTCTTGGAGAAATTGGAATTAATGATAATAATGAAGTTGTTGAAGCTATAATTTGGGCTCAGAAAAAATATGCAACATTAAATCCTACTTCTAGCCTAGCCTTTGAAATTTTGAATGCTTTTGAAGCTTTAGCAGATACAGTTCAAGATAAAGCTCCAATGATTCAGTCTATTTCTGCTATTGCATCAAATTATACATATGCAACACCTGTAAGAACAAAAGCTTATGATTTACTTAAAACACTAACAGGCAAATCAACTTCATCTTCCAGTTCTTCTACAGTAAAATAAATAAAAAAAGCGGCTGTTTAAATTATTTACAGCCGCTTTATTTTTACGAGAGATACAGGATTCGAACCTGCCACCTTCGCCTCCGGAGGGCAACGCTCTATCCAAATGAGCTAATCTCTCAAGATTTGTTAGCATAAACACAATTTCTTTTAATGTCAATAGAGGTTTTTATGGAACCAATTATTCTCGCTTCAGGATCTCTTCGAAGACAAGAAATATTAAAAATGATGGGAATACCTTTTAAAGTTGTTATTCCGGAAATCCCAGAAGAACTTGATGATTCTAATATTTCAGCAGAAGAATTTACGGAGAAACTTGCTGCAAACAAAGTAAAATGGGTAACAAAACTTATCACTGCTACACAAGAAGTTCCCTGGGTTTTAGGTGCTGATACAGTTATTTCTTTAAATAATAAAATATATGGCAAGCCATCTGATATGAATCAAGCAACTCAGTTTTTACAAGAGCTTTCAGGTAAAAAACATAAAGTTGTTACTTCATTAGCTTTATATAATGGAAAACTCCACGACTTTACCACTCGAACATCTGTAACACATGTAACTTTTTCTAAATTATCAAAAGAAGAAATCGATTGGTATGTGGCAACTGATGAATGGCACAATGCTGCTGGTGGATATAGAATTCAAGGTTTTGCATCTTATTTTATAAAAAAGATTGAAGGAACCAATAGTTCTGTGGTAGGGTTGCCACTTTTTGAATTATATGATATGTTAAAAGAGCAAGGCTATTCTTTAATAAATGAATAAGTTTTGTAAATATAATTAAATGAATGGTTTGTTCTTTAATTGTATTTAATCTTCCGGGCTGAAATATCAGCTACGAGAAATAGAGACTGGTGGAAAATAATTTTTTCCCGGGAAGGAGTATCTCATGGCAGTAGTAACCATGAAAAGTCTGCTTGAATCAGGTGTACACTTTGGTCACCAGGTTAAACGTTGGGATCCTAGAATGAAGAAGTATATCTTCACAGCAAGAAATGGGATTCATATTATTGACTTACAAAAAACTATCGTATCAATTAAAGAAGCATACGAAGCAGTTCGCAAAGTAACTGTTGCAGGTAAGTCTGTATTGTTTGTTGGTACAAAAAAGCAAGCTCAGCAAGCTGTTGCAAAAGAAGCTGAAAGATGTGGAATGTACTATATTAACAATCGTTGGTTAGGTGGTATGCTTACTAACTTTTCTACAATTAAAAAATCATTACTTCGTCTTAAGAAACTTGAAAAGATGGAATTAGATGGTACTTTTGAAAATCTTACCAAAAAAGAAATTGCTGCAATCCAAAAAGAAAAATCTAAATTAGAAAAGAACCTTGGTGGTATTAAAGAGATGAAGGAATTACCTGGAATCATTTTTATAATTGATACACACAAGGAACAAATTGCCGTAGCCGAAGCTAGAAGAATGGGAATTCCTATCGTTGCAGTTGTTGATACAAACTGTAACCCAGACGGAATTGACTATCCTATTCCTGGTAACGATGATGCAATCCGTGCAATTACATTATTTACTCAAATTATTGCAAATGCAGTAATTGACGCAGATAACGAAACTGGTCTAAAGATTATTGAAAATCTTCAAGATGAAGATGAAGAAATTACAACTGATGCTGCAATTAAATCTGACGAAGAAGAAATCATTGATTATAGCAACTATACTCCTACTGAACCAAAAGAAGAAGATGAAGATGCAGATAACGATGAAGAACTCGTTGATGAAGATGAGTTGTACAAATAAGCGGAGATTGATTAGATATGGAAATTAAAGCAACTGATGTAAAAGCTTTACGTGAAAAAACTGGAGCTGGAATGATGGAGTGCAAAAAAGCACTTACAGAAACAAACGGAGATGCAGCTGCTGCAGAAAAACTTCTAAAAGAAAAAGGTTTGGCTGCTGTAGAAAAACGTGCTGATAGAGCTACCAGCGAAGGACGTATTTTTACAAAAATCGAAGGAAATAAAGCAATTATTTGTGAACTTACTTGTGAAACAGACTTTGTTGCAAAGAATGCTGATTTTATCAAAATTGGAAATGATATTGCTGAAACAGCTCTTGCAAAAGGCTATACAGAAGTAAACAAAGAATTGTCTGATATGTTGTTGGATTTAGCAACAAAGATTCGTGAAAACATGAGTCTTCGTCGCTTAGAAGTAATTAATTTACCAGAAAATTCTGTAGCATCAAGTTATGTACATAGCGATGGAAAAACAGGTGTTATTACAGTTATTTCTACAGATTCAGCAGATGCTGCAGCTAATAATGCTGTAAAAGACTTTACTTATGATTGTTGTTTACATATTGCAGCTTTCACTCCTGCTTTTATTCGTAGAGAAGATGTTGATGCTACTTACATTGCAGAACAAACAGAAATATTTAAAAAGCAAGTTGAAAGTCTTGACAAGCCTGAAAAAGTAAAAGAAGGTATTGTTCAGGGCAAGGTAAATAAACACCTAGCAGAAATTTGTTTCTTAGATCAGCCTTTTGTTAAAGATGATAAACTTTCAGTAACAAAGAAAATGGAAGCTGTTGCTAAAGAAGTTGGAACAAAGTTATCTCTTGAAAAGGTTGTTTTGTACCAGTTATGTGCTTAAAACTTTTTAATATAACATTGTCTTTAATAAAGTTATTAAATTATTATTAAGACAATGTTGACTACTGTAGTCAACAAGATAAAAACTGACATATTTATAGTCAGTTTTTATCTTTGCAAGTTTGCGTTGCAAACTTTATATTTTGTTGTTTTCACTTTGTTTGTCTATTGGCAGATAGTTTGTGAAACACTCTAAAAAGTCAATATCACAAAATTGGCTTTTTATTGGAGCATATAATGGCAGGAAATGAAGCAAGTGTTGCTCGCATGGAAAAAACGATTACAGCTTTAAAAGATGAGTTTAAAACTTTGCGAACAGGTCGTGCATCTGCTGCAATTTTTGATAAAGTGCGAGTAGATTATTACGGAACCCCCACTCCACTGAACCAAGTTTCTACAATTTCAGTTCCAGAAGCTCGATCAATTCTAATTCAACCATTCGATAAATCTCTTATTAGTGAAATTGAAAAATCGATTTTGAAAGCAGACTTAGGACTTAATCCATCCAACGATGGAAAAGTAATTCGTATTTCTATTCCACCTTTAACTGCAGATAGACGAAAAGAATTAGTTAAACAAGCTAAATCTATTGCAGAAAATAGTAGAGTTGCCATACGTAATATTCGTCGTGATGGTAACGATGACTTAAAAAAGATGCAGAAAGATGGAGAACTTACTGAAGACGACTTAAAAACAGCTGAAACAGATTTACAAAAATCAACCGATAAATTTATTCAAGATATTAATAAAATTCTTGAAGATAAAGAAAAGGAAATAATGGAAGGTTGATGGCTGAACAGCTAGATAAAAATAACGTTCCCGTACACGTAGGTATAATCATGGACGGGAACGGTCGTTGGGCGCAAAAAAGGAATTTACCTAGAACTGCAGGACACAGAGAAGGTTTAGAAGCTGCAAAAAGGATAGTTTCATCTGCAGTTGACGCAGGTGTAAAATACCTAACCTTGTATACTTTTTCTACTGAAAATT
>JAGAOP010000009.1 GCA_017623685.1 Spirochaetaceae bacterium | reverse complement strand
TTTTCCCCAGTTTCAATGTTATAAACAAAAACTTGATTTTCGACAATTCCATTCTTTGTCCTAGAAGCTACAAGCCAATTTCCTTCTTTATCCAAGGAAATTTTATATAAACCACTATATTCAAGCAAAGTGAAAGCTGATTTTTTTCCATTTGGTAAATATTTTACAGAATCAGTATAGGAATCAATCCATGCAAATCCCTTATTAGAAGATGAAAGGGAACGATACAACCCTTTCTTATTAATCCTTGAATCAAAAATATAGGCACCAGAAAAATCTGCTTCTGGATTTAAGGAAATATTTGGAACATAAACATCTTGTTTAAATTTATCCCAAGCAGTTTTCAAGGAAACTCCATAAACTTTTTTAAAAATTCCAGCTGTCATTTTAAAAAAATGAATCTTTGCGGTTTCATATAAAAAAGATGTGTATTTTTCTTTTCCATATGTATTCAATAACCATTCCGTAAAGGCTCCACCAAAAATATATGGAACATTTCCAGAGGGGTAAATATCCCTTGCTCCAGAAGCATCTAACCAAGTAGGAAAATCATTTTCTAGTTTAGCTTGTCGCAAAACATGAAGAGAAAATCCATTATTTAGGCGCCCTTCTCCATCTTGGCTTTCTAAAGCAACAGCTCCCCCTTCTATAAACAAGGTATTCAAATTTAACAAAGCAGGATTAACCCAATCACCAAAAATATTTCCTAAAAACTGAAACCCTTTACCTTTCATGTTTAAACTAACACAGTGAACTAATTCGTGATAAAAAACAGACTTCAAAGTTTCAGAAAAAACTGCCAAAGAACTTGAATCATTGACTTCTGGCAAAACGTCATATAATACAATTCGATTATAGGGAACTATTGAAAAATAAGCATTTAATGAATCATATGAAGGTGTAATTACAACTGGTAGCCTAAAGTAAGGAGTACTACCTAATTCTTTACAAGCCTTTAAATATAAAGAATCAGCTTCTTCCGCAAGAATTTTTGCAGAAAAAGCCGATTCTAGAGGATAAATTATATCAAAGTATTTTGTGTTAATCACCTGCAAATCTGAAGTGCCAGAAATAACTCCAGAATAAGCAGGAAAACACATTCCTAAGGTTATTAAAACCAGAACACATTTAATGGGACAAAGCCGCAATAGCTGTCCCCAATGTAATATCATTTTCAACTGATACTATCTCGAAATAAAGATGTCTTTGTTCAGTTAATACAGTATTTAGATATCCTCTAAGTCTTTGCTGAAGATTATGGGTTTTGTAAAAGGTTGTACCATTACAAAGAACACATACAGGCTTAGAAGGACTAGTTCCTGCCCCACTTTTTATTACACAAGCTGCAATAATTGAAGCTGTAAGTCTTGCGGAACGTTCCACAAAAGCATCTAAAATAGCATACATTGTATCATAATCATCTTCGGTACCTTCGTCGGCAATAGCTCCTAAAACTGTGTCCTTGCGATACGGAGCATAGAAAAATCTATCCATATCATACAATTCGGCTTTTGGTAAAGCAACAAGAGCTGCTGCTACAGGATCAGAAAAGAGCCCTTCGCTTGCTGCAGCCTTTAATGCCAAAGTGCCTACTGGACCTAAATATGCACCAGAACACATTTTTTCCATAACATAGCGACCTGGTGTATTTGTAGTTTGATCATAGGCTAAGTCAAAAACAGAACGAGGTAACTTATCAAACATACCTGATTCACAAACCACAATCTGTGCTGGGGGGACTACAGAACTAGCAGCAGCTATCTTTTCTATTCGATTAGATTCAATATAGGCAGCATTCATTCCTGTACCGAGAATCAATCCTACATAAGAACTATATTTAACACCATCTGCAGCACTGGCAGCACCAGCTTGTAATGCCGCAGTTGTATCATTAAGAAGAACTACTCTTTCTGGGCGATTCCAACCTCGATCTACTAGTGCATCAGATAAACATTGACCCACCACTGAGCCAATAACTTCCTTTGCCTTTATTTCTTTAGAAAAAGAAATAACACGACCGTCACCATCTGGCAAAATTTCCATAGCATATGAAAAGCAAAAACCAATTCTGTCACTCATGTTTTTTAAGTGGTCTAGATTCTTTGCTATTGCTTCGAAGAATTCTTTTTTTGTAAGTTCACGTTCAATTCCTGGCATAGAGCATTTTTCTAAGTTAGAAATTGAAGCCTTCCCTTCTTCATCAAAGGTAACAAGACATGAACGGAAATTTGTTCCACCTGCATCAATAACAATAACAGAAGTATTTTTAGGGGGTTCTTTTGGAGGCATTCCCCAAGTTGGAATCATGGGTTGCCTTGCATCCATGGGACCTTCCCCTGTTCCTGCATCCAAACCTAATTGCATATCATACAATAAGCCGTCAATCACAGAATTTATATCTGGACCACCCACAGGAAAACCGTTTCGACCTAAAAAAGCCGATACATTCTTATACACACTCATAGTTACCTCATTAATTTAGCTAAGCAAAACTCCTTTTATAAAGGAATCATGTTATTTTATGTAGTATAACACAGGAATTTTCTGCTTGCAAGCCGATATTTTCTCAAATAAAAATATGTAAAATAAAAAAATAAATAATGATGGTGTTGAATCTCTAAAAACAACAGTAAAAAAAAAATAGTTGTTTTTTTCCCCTAAGTTTATAAAAAAAGTTTGCACCATAAAAAAACCCATGGTATCATAAAAATATGGCAATTATAAATTCTCAAATTGTATCGGAAAATAATTTAATTTTTATTTACAGAGGAAGTGAAGTTCTTGTATCAACAGAAGAATTTCATCGGTTACCAGATTTCTCTGTTTATTATAAGTTTATTGAACACCAACTAGCCACAGACTGGTTTACCGAAACAAATCACAATTATTCAGCCCTGCTTCTTGAAAGTGGAGCACCAGCTCCAAATGGATGGAAATGGGTTCCAATACGAGAATTATTTGCTCAAAATCATATTAAAATTAATTCCTTATCTAGAGGTCTTGCTTTATTAAACTGGAGAAAAAGATCTAGATTTTGTGGTAAATGTGGAAATCAACTTCATGATTCCACCGATGAAACTGCAAAAGTATGTTTAAGTTGTGGAAGTGTATATTACCCTACTATTTCGCCTGCAATGATTGTATTAGTTCAAAAAGATGATAAAATTCTACTGGCAAGACACAAACAAAGAAACACCGATGTTTTTACCTGTTTAGCAGGTTATGTTGAAGCAGGCGAAACAATAGAAGATTGCGTTTCAAGAGAAGTACAAGAAGAAGCTGGGATTGAAATAACCAATATTCGTTATGCAGGAAGTCAAAGTTGGCCCTATCCTGACCAAATAATGCTGGCTTATTATGCAGACTGGAAAAGTGGAGACCTTGTTCCTGAAGCCAACGAAATTAGCGAATTAAAATGGTTTTCTCGGGATAAACTCCCCTCAATTCCGCAACCAGGGTCTATGGCTTATCGCCTAATTATGGGATTAATTTAAGTTCTTTTTAAAATCTAAAAAAATGATTTTCACCCATTTTTATAAAATAAATTATATTTTTTTATTAAGTTAAATATATAAATGTTGACAGGTTGTAAAATTATATTTTATATCAAAACCATAATTATTTAATGGAGTTTTTTATAAAAAAGTCTTATAGGAAATTCTTTATTAAATCAAGGTCATTTTCCCCAAGAAGAAGCCCCTATAAACCCTGTTACTGTTTATGTAGACAAAAATCTTGTTATAACCGAAATTGATGATTCAGCACAAACTTTTGCATCTTACACTATTTCAGGTTGGAAAGAAAAAGATTTTCCTGAGCAACAACAAGTCTTTACTATAGAATTAAATTACAAAACAGAAAGCCATATTATTTTTTCAATTAAAAGTTGCGACGAAAACTCTGTAACTTACACTTATGTACAACCAGAAGAAAAAGCAGGACAATCTATAACTTTTAGTATTTTTATTGAAGAATAAAAAATACAATTATGGTCTTGCCATTTTATTTATATTTGGTACCCAAAAATTTAAAAAAATTATAATTCTATTACTGAGCCCGTGGCAATATAATTTAATTTATCGCTCAATTTTTCTTTTAAATAATTATATTGTTCTATTCCTGTGCAATGACAAGTATAAAAAGCCATATTTAAATCCTTTGCACATTTTTCAAGTTCTTCTGCCAAACATTTCAACTCTTCTTGCTGTGTTTTACAATCTATATCTTTAAAATGGAAGCCTCCCACTAAAACCTGAGATTTCATCCAATGAACGATATTTATAATTCCTTTATGAGAACAACCCGTAATTACCACAGATTTTTTTTCGTGAATTTTCAAATATATTTCGTGATTAAAATTATCATTTTTTATGCTACCAGATGTATTTTTTTTAAAAATGGGAGGCTGATTGTTGCAAGAATATAATTCTAAGCCAGAAGCGATTTCATAATAATCATCTACATATACAAGTCGGCTATTATTTTTTAATGAAAAATCCAGACCTATTTCTTTTCCAGAATTATTAAAATGCTTTTCAAAAGCATTACGGTGTAAATAAATTTTTGCCTTTTTATTAAGATGTAAAAAATAAGCTAAACCTCCCCCATGGTCATAATGTCCATGGGAAATAATTCCATAATCCACAGAAGAAATATCAATACCTAATTTTTTTGCATTTTCAGCAAAAAGAGAACCTTGCCCCATATCAAAAAGTATTTTTTTTCCAACAGCTTCGATATAAAGGCTTAAACCATGTTCAGATTTTAAAGTAGGATTACAAGATGTATTTTCAGATAAAACAATAATTTTCATTTACTCCCCTTTTTTTAGCAATCTGAATTGTAAAAAAAATTAGTAAAAGATTCTATAGTTTTTCTAACAATATAAAAGCCTAAATAATTGATTTTTTTTAACTGTTGAATCTTTTTATTTTTCTATGCTAATATTATTAAAATAACTTTTTTTACATTACAGGATGTATTTATGACAAATTTAAAAGAGCAGTGTTCCATTATTGTAGCAGATGCATTGAATAAATTCGCAACAGAAAATAATCTACAAACATCTATTCCTATTGAAAACCTTGTTATTGAAACTCCTCCTAATCCAGAAATGGGAGATGTGGGAATTCCTATGTTTCCCTTTGCAAAAGTATTACGAAAAGCTCCTCCTATGATTGCAGAAGCAGTTGTGGCTATTGTATCTAAAGATGAACGAAGTGCCAGTATAGGCCAGTTTTTAGCGGTTGGTCCTTACGTAAACCTAAAATTAAACAAAGTAGCTGCTATTTCTGATACCTTAGTTTTAATTCAAAACCAAGGGGAAAAATACGGAACACTTGATTCCAAAGGGGAAGTTCCCTTAAAAGGGCGAAGGGTAATGGTGGAATTTTCAAGCCCAAATACAAATAAGCCCCTTCATCTTGGGCATCTACGAAACGATGCCCTTGGAGAAAGTATTTCTCGTATCTTAAAAGAAGCAGGTGCAGAAGTGTATAAAGTGAACATTATCAACAACAGAGGTGTTCATATTTGTAAATCCATGCTTGCTTATCAAAAGTTTCATCAGCCAAAAGGGGAAACTCCAGAAAGCCTAAACATTAAAAGCGATAGATTTGTCGGAGACTGCTATGTAGAATTTGACAAATGGAACAAGCAGGATTCTTCTGCAGAAACCCAAGCCCAAGAATTGTTAGTTAAATGGGAACAGGGAGATAAAGAAGTTCATGAATTATGGGAAACCATGAATAATTGGGCAATTCATGGAATTCAGCAGACTTACAAAAGAACTGGTGTTTCTTTTGATAAACTTTATTACGAAAGCGATACTTATCTTAAGGGTAAAGAAGAAATTCTAAAGGGATTAGAAGAAGGCATTTTCTACAAAGAAGAGGATGGTTCCGTTTGGGTAGATTTGGCTGAAATTGGACTAGATAAAAAAGTTCTTTTAAGAAAAGACGGAACAGCACTTTACATGACCCAAGACATTGGAACAGCAATTTATCGCCACAAAGACTGGGCTTTTAACCAGTTGGTATACGTTGTAGGTAGCGAACAGCAATATCATTTCAAAGTATTGTTTTATGTGTTAAAAAAATTAGGCTATCAGTGGGCAGATCAACTTTACCACCTTTCTTACGGAATGGTAAATTTGCCAGAAGGAAAAATGAAAAGCCGAGAAGGTACAGTTGTAGATGCCGACGATTTGATTAATAGCCTACGAGATGGTGCTTTAGAAGAAATCGCCACAAAGGGACGGGAAGAAGCTGTAGGAAATCCCAACGAAGTTGCAGAAAGTATTGCTCTTGGAGCCCTACACTATTATCTACTTCAAACTACTCCCACTAAGGATATGCTTTTTAATCCAAAAGAATATCTTTCTTTTAATGGGAACACAGGTCCCTACCTTCAGTACATGGGGGCAAGAATTTGTTCTATATTAAAAAAAGCAGAAGAAAAAGGTGTATCTGTGGCAAAGGGAACAGACGGGGCAGAATTACTTTCCCACGAAACTGAATGGGAACTTATTAAGATTTTAGGTGAATATCCAAAAACAGTAGTAAAAGCTGCCCAGGATTTAGATCCATCTCAAGTAGCAACATATTTATACAATGTGGCAAAATCTTTTAGTCGCTTTTACCATGACTGTCCAGCTTTGGGTATTGCACAAGAAAATCCCCAGTTAGCTTCTGCTAGATTAGCCTTAATTCAAGCAACCCGAATAGTTTTGAAAAAGGGATTAAATTTGATTTTAGTCCCATTTTTGGAAACAATGTAGTTTATAATTTAGCCATAAGCAGGCTGTATTGTATAAGGTTGAATATTGTATGAACAAACACTGTAACTGAAAGACAGTTGAAGACTTTTACATAATACCGTAACAATAAGCCTGCAAAAAAACTATGAATTATTCCAATCCAACCTAAATGAAAGTGGGCTAAAGCAAATAAACAAACAATTATTAATTCAACTGCAATGTTAATAATTTTGCTTTTTTTTACTTTGGAAATTATAAAAAGAAAAAAATTAGGAACATAATATCTATAAAAAGATTCTTCATAATAAGCAGCTGTAAAAGTTCCTAAAATTATGTTTAACCAAAGAAAAAACGGGTTAAGGTTATTTTTCAAAATTGTACCTGTAAAACCTAAACCCACCTTATTTTGAATATAATTCCATAAAAACATATTTAAAAACAGCAGAAGTAAAAGTACAAAACCAAAAAATAATTTTTTTAAAGAAAAGCTTTCTTTTTTAGAAAAGTTTCTTCCTCGAAAAAAAAAGAAAACAGCAAGAATCAACTGAAAAATAATGGAAGTCCATAAGAACCCTCCTAAACAATGGAATTTTCTGTAGATTTTGCTAAAATAGGTGATAAAAGAAGTATAAAAATTATAATTATTTCTAAAAACAACTGTATTTTCATTAATATATATGATATTATACTATAAAGAGGAAATTTTGTATATAATAATTCTGGTTATAGTTTTAGCATTAATTGTTTTAGGCATCCGTTGGCTTACTAAAAACAAAGAAACTGTTTCTTTTTTTACTACTGGTATTGATTCTGGATTTTCCCTTTCAGAAATATTATCCCTGTGGAAATTGGCACGACTTTGCGAATTAGAAGAACCCACCGCCTTATATCTTTCTGTACCAGCCCTTTCAAGAAGTATTTCCAAACTTATTTCTACTTCAAGAGCAAATGGAACAGAATATACAAAAAAGACTCAAAAGTTTTTAACAAAATTATATGCATATCGAACAAAAGTAGAACTTGATCCTTTAGCAAAAAAAGGGCTTAAATCCTCTAAATTCTTAGATGAAGGTCAAAAACTTCGTATTGTTTTAAAAGGCGTTGGAGTTTTTGTTTCCCGTATAGAAATGAATGGTCGAGAATTAATTATTCATGTGCCTTCAAAAGACGGAATAATTACAATGTACGGCAACGAATGGGTTGGAAAAAGAATAAGCGTTTATCTTTGGCGAAAAGATGATGCTTGCTATGCCTTTGATTCAGCTGTAATTGGTTCTGGACAATATGGAAGTACACCTGTTCTATACATAACCCATTCCTCAGATTTAACTAGGGTACAAAAACGAAAATCTGTCCGAACCAAATGTTCGATTGGTGCCCGCTTATATATTTCTGGAAGAAATTCCACCTTTGACACTAATGTAGAAGATATGGCAGGAGGATATCGTTGTATGATAGAAGATATTTCTGCCGACGGAGCCTTAATCAGAATTGGTGGCAAGGGTTCAAATGGAATTTCTATAAAGTTACAATTCCCAATAGGCGACAACTACATTGTTATGGCTGGCATTGTTCGAGCCGTGGAATACAATAAAGAACTTAATCAATCAAGAATTCATTTTGAGTGTATAAAAATTGACCCAGAAATGAAAAATGTAGTTTTATCCTTTGTATACGACGTTATGCCCCAAGATGAAAAAGATGTTTTTGAAGCTCTTAAGGGTACAGAAGAAGATGAAAATGAAGAAACAGGAGCACCTAGGGAAAATTCCGATACAAATGAAAATGAAGCTACAGAACAAAACACAGAAGAAACTGAACCAGAAGTAATATTGGCACAACAGGCAGAAAAAAATGCAACTAACTCAAAAGATGACTTAGGATTAGAATCCTTTGATGAATTTGATTTCCCTAAGGAGGAGTAATCATGATTAAAAGCAAAGCAAAATTCATTTTTTTTATTCTTTTTTCTTTTAACATATCAATTCTTTTTTCTCAGCAGATTTCAGAAGAATACATAAACTTTGTAACTGGTTCTTTAGAAGACAAAACTCAAGTTCTTTCGTCCCTTACCATTACAGCAGAAACAGATAAACTTACAGCTTCTTTACCTATGGAAGCAATCAATTATATTACAAAAAATATTCCAGTAATTGGAAATGTTCCTGGATTTGCAGATTTAGCACTGGTTACAGTGCCTTTTGTTCAACCAAATACAGTAGAAAACGCCAGCAAACTTTGGCAAGTATTCAATTTAATTAATGACGATGAACTTCATACTTTAATTCTTAGTTCTTTTAAAGAAGTTGCTCCTATTTCAAAAAATATAATTTTACCCTACTTACCAGATATACATACCTTTGTGGCAGAATCCATTGCCACAAACAAAGAAGAAGATTTAGCTTTGATTCAGGCAATAGAACTTTTGGAAATTATGACAGATCCTTCTTCTTTTGATTTACTTTTTAGAATTGCATTAAACAACCAAATAGAATCAGTTAACTCCGCTGCTGTAAAAGCTGTAAATACAATTATTACCAATTCTCAAAATAGCATCATACGATTTATGAGCAAAGAAACAACTTCTATCGAAGAAAAGAAATTCTTGTTCACTCTGACACAAAATAATGAAAAAATATCAAGTTTTTTAAAGGCAGAAATGGCAGAAAAAGCATTGTCCGCTACTATAATAGATATTGAGGATTACTCAAAAATCCCATCGGACGTTATAGAGTTACAATTACTTGCTGTAAAGGAAATCGCTAAGTCAACTTGGACTAGAGCAGCTCCTACAGTTGCAAAATATTTTGCAGTTGCACAAAAAGAATTCGAGGCTAATTTAATTTCAGAAACTGATTTTATTGAAATTATCAACTGCCTAGAAATTTTGGTTACAAGTTATTCTTCAGCCGCCCTATCGGACTACTTGAGCATCCTTAATTCTCAGATGGCTAGTCCTGACGCAACAATACCTTGTAGCGAACAGGTTATTTTAGCCGTCATTAATGCATTGGGAGCTTTAGGTGACAAGGCAGCATTTGATAACTTGCTTTACGTTACATATTTACCCTACCCTGATACTTTGGTTACCGCCGCTCGTAATGCTCTGGCAAATCTAAAGTGGTAGAAACAAAGAAAAAAATTATTTCTTGTGTAAAGTTTAATTCCTCTTTCATTGTGGCAATAATTTTAGCCCTAGTTTTCTATCTAGGTATAATACCTGTTAGAAATCGTTACCCATTTATTTCTATAATTGAAAACCAAAATATAACAGAAGTACAGGGTAAAATAATTTCTAACCCTAAAAAAACGGGAAAAGGAACTTTTTATCGTTGCACAATGGAAATTGAATCTGTAAAAGGCTTTCTTTCTGCAAACAAAAAAAATAATTGTCAAAAAATTACTTCTCAGGCTAAAGGAAGAATTTCTGTGTTCATTCCTGCTGAAATTGTAGAGGCCCATTACCCAGGAAAATTATATTCAAGTTACAGCGGACCTACAGGAAAATCTTCAGGAATATTAATTGAATGTGGTGCAAGATTATCTTTTTCAGTTAGATATGCCACAATGAATTCTTTTGATAAAATAAACATTGTTCCTGCAGAACCAGTTTTTTTTGTATCCGAAGCAAAATTTATAGGTTTTGAAAATAATTTTTTCGGTCAACTTGAAAAAATTCGTGGATTAAGTAGACTACAGTTTAAAAGATTAATGTACGCCTGGGATGATTCAGGTGGGTTATTATTAGCATTAATTTCAGGATCTGGAGAGTACACCCACGGAACAATTTCCGAAGCTTTTAGAAACGCAGGTCTAGCACATATTCTAGCCCTATCAGGAATGCATTTATCTTTTTTTGCAGGACTTGCTGGAATAGTAACAAAATTTTTTGGGCAAAAAGTTTCAGATTTTTTTTCAATTTTTGTAGTACTATTATTTGTATGGTTTGCAGGTTTAACCCCTTCTTTACTTAGAGCTTTACTTTCAACCTTACTTGGATTCACAATACGAAAAATAGGCTTAGCCCCCACAAGTTTACAGATTTTAGCTTTATGCTTTTTAATGCATTTATGTATTGCACCACATGATTTATTTCAGTTGTCCTTTCAACTTTCCTACGCATCCCTTGCTGGAATTATATTATGTACAAAATTATTTGAACCTTTATTTTATCATAGGCTACCTCCTACTATTGCATCTGGATTATCCACATCTTGTGGAGCTCAAAGTTTTTCTGCTCCCATCTCTCTTTCTGTTTTTGGTAGCTTTGCACCTGGAGGAATAGTGGCAACTACAATAATTTCTCCTTTAGTGAGTATTTTTTTAACAGTTGGAATCCTTTGCATATTCCTATCCTTGATTTGTCCTTATTTAATCCAACCCCTTGGCGATGTGATGAATCTATTGTATAATTGCCTAGTCGCACCTGTTAAATTATTTGCACGAATACCTCTTGTGGAGATAAAATGATTCATCCTGATTATAATTCCAGCAGTTCTCTAAAATCATTTCTTGAAAAAAACGGATTAGCCATGCAAAAAAAGTTTGGTCAAAATTTCCTTATAAACCAAAATGCTAGAAAAAGATTAATTGATGAACTAGACATAAAAGAAAACACAACAGTGTGGGAAGTGGGTCCTGGTTTAGGTGCCATGACAGAAGAAATATTAAATCGTGGAGCAAAACTTACTGCTTTTGAAATAGACAGGGGATTTGCAGAACAAATAAATTCTTTTTTTGCAAAATACAGTGAATCAGGTAACTTTATTTTAATCCAAGGGGATTTTTTAAAAACTTGGAAATCTCACTTTTTGAAAAATGGACTAGCAGATAGATTTTTTGGAAATCTACCCTATAATGTAGCTGCAACAATGATTGCTGATATGATATCACAGGGAATTCGCTTTGAAAAATCAGTGGTTACAGTTCAAAAGGAAGTTGGACAACGAATGTGTGCAGAACCTGGTAGCAAAGATTATTCATCCTTTTCTGTGTTATGTACTTGGGCTTACGATATAAAACCTTTAATGGATTTGTCTGGAGGAAACTTTTGGCCTAAACCAAACGTGGATTCGAGGGCAATGGTTATGACAAAAAAGAAAGACTGGCCCTGTTGTGAAAATCCAGAATTGTTTCAGAAAATGGTAAGAACATTATTTGCAAGTCGAAGAAAAACTATAAAAAACAATCTTTCATCCTTACTTTCAAATACAGACTTAATTAATCAAGTTTTAGATTTATCTAAGATAAATCCTCAAGCAAGAGCAGAAGAACTTGCCCTGGAACAATTACTGCTACTTTCAGATAACTGTTCCAAGGTCAAAGCTAAATCTTAGTTTTCAAAATATGCTTGGTGCAAAGTTTTTACAACAGTATCAGCTTCTAAATCATCACAAATCATACTGATATTTACCTTTGAAGCACCTTTACTAATCATTTGAACATTAATATTTTGTTTTGCTAAAGCTGAAAACCCATCTGCAATAATTGAACTAGAACGGGCTGTATCACAAATCACAGTAACAATTGCTTTACCTGTTTTACAATCTGTGGCAGCAACTCGTTGAATATCTTGCAAAAGTCCATCTAAACAATTTTTTGTATTTACAGTAACTGAAACAGAAACTTCACTAGTAGCGATTACATCGATACTAATGTTCCATTTTAGAAATTGATTGAAAATATGAGCTAAAAAACCAGAAGCTCCCATCATTCTAGTTGAAACAATATCGATAAGGGTTACATGTTTTACCGCAGTAATAGCCCGAACAGCATCAACTTCGGAAGCGTGTTTTTCAACAATTATTGAGCCAGGAAAATCTAAATTATAGGAATTCTTCACTCGAACAGGAGTTCCAGTTCTTCTGCAAGGAACCATAGATCTAGGATGTAAAACTTGAGCCCCAAAATATGCCAATTCTGAAGCCTCTTCGTAGGTTACTTCAGGAACAGTACGAGCCTTTGATACAATTCTAGGATCAGTTGTTAATATACCATCCACATCTTTCCAAGTTTGAACCTCTTCTACACCTAAGGCGGCCCCTAGCATTGTGGCAGTTAAATCACTACCACCTCTACCCAAGGTCGTAATATAACCGTTTTTGTCTTTTGCGATAAAACCGGTAACAATGGGAATAGCCTTTTGAATATCAGACTTATAATCAGAAAAGGCTTTAGGAATATTTTCCCACACTTCTTCTAATAATTCTGCTGACATAAAATTAGAATCAGAAATAAAACCTGCGTCCCAAGCATCGTAAAATTTTGCCTCTACACCTTGTTGATTCAAATAGGAAGACATCATTCGCACAGATAGACGTTCCCCAAAGGAAACAAGGTAATCACGAGTACGCTTTGTTAATTCTTTTAGCATGGAAATACCGGTAAGCAAGGTTTTAAGCTCACCTAAAAGACACTCAACTGAATCAAAAGAAATACCTAATTCTTCAGTCGTTTTTTTGTGCAAAGTTTCAATATTTGCAACATCGACCACGCCATTTACTGCCTTTTCAGCTGCTTCCAGTAAATGATCTGTGGTATCACCCATGGCGGACAAAACAACTAAGGGTTTTTGTCCAGAATAAGATTGGATTATTGAAGCAACATGTTTAATGCGTTCACCATTAGCTACGGAAGAACCTCCGAACTTCATCACAATCATATAAACCTCCTTTTAAGCACCACATTTAGCAAAAAAGCTAAAGCGTTACCAAAGAAAATTATATCCGTCCAAAAAATGGTGGCTGCATTGTAACAAAACTAAGGTTTTACGTCAATTATCTTATGTCAAAATAAAAGCGATTTAGATAAGTTTCTTTATTTTTTGCAAGTTGCCAATAAGAACTTTGTGGAAATTGATTTACAAGTTGCTTATAAGCACTTAATGCTGTACGAATATTTTGAATTTCAGATTTTGCTTCATACACTTGGCCTTTCAAATATAAGGCTTCATCAATTTTTGAATCTGCAACTAAGAAAAACTGTTCCAATAAATCTGCTGCTTTTTTATATTCATTGTGGTTATATGCAAGTTTAGCTTGTTCAAGCAATGATAAAGCAGTTCCTAAAGCATCCCCTTCTAATACCTCGCCTTGAGAAACTTGATTATTTGAAGGAGAAATAGAAATTAAACTTTCAAATAAATCATCAGATTCACTGGGAACTGAATTATCCGTATCATAAAAAATATCTTGATTTTGTGTTGCATCCTGAATTACAGTTTCTGAAGGATCTGTATCTTCAACATAGGATATTATAGGAGCTTCGGCAAAAAGATTATCTTGATTACTAGGCTGTAAAACTGAATTTTCTTGAGTTGGTTTTGTTTCCGTTATGGAAGTATCTTCGTTTTGTATAGATTTTTCGCTAGAAGAGGTTTCTACTTGCTGATTTTTTGGTGAATTATCAGCAAAAGTTGAACTATCAGATAAAAGTTTTTCTTCTTCTGATAAAACTTCTTGTTCAACTTCAATTTCTTCTTCTACAACAAATTCCGCAGGGTCAGGAATTTCATATTGATAAGCAGGAACAATTTCTGAATAAGAAGGAGCTAAAACCCTAGCACCTGATTTTGAAACCACATCAGTAATTGTAACTTCGATATAGTCATCAATATATGAAGCGGATAATATATCTTGTTTATAAAAATGTAGAATTGTTGTTCCTGGAGATACAGATCTCAAAGTAAAAACTGTATCTGAATCATTAAGTTTGCGACCAAAATATGTTAATAATTCTGTATTAGAAGGAACTTCACCCATATAAATCCAACCTGATCCAGGATACACTATATCAAGAAACTGTCTGTTATCCATAGTTACTGTACGGGAAATTGGAACCTGGGGAGGAACATTTGCAACCTGATCTATTTCTTCAATTTCTGTTTCTTCTTCTACAAGTTCACTTGTTTTTGTAACCTCTCTTTCTTCTTCTACAGGTTCACTTGTTTTTGTAGCCTCTTTTTCTTCTTTTACAGGTTCACTTGTTTTTGTAGCCTTTATTTCTTCTTCTACAGGTTCACTTGTTTTTGTAGCCTTTATTTCTTCTTCTACAAGTTCACTTGTTTTTGTAACCTCTCTTTCTTCTTCTACAGGTTCACTTGTTTTTGTAGCCTCTATTTCTTCTTTTACAGGTTCACTTGTTTTTGTAACTTCTCTTTCTTCTTCTACAGGCTCACTTGTTTTTGTAACCTCTATTTCTTCTTCTACAGGTTCACTTGTTTTTGTAGCCTCTATTTCTTCTTCTACAGGTTCACTTGTTTTTGTAACCTCTATTTTTTCTTCTACAGGTTCACTTGTTTTTGTAGCCTCTCTTTCTTCTTCTACAGGTTCACTTGTTTTTGTAGCCTCTTTTTTGGTTGCTCCTGAACCTAAAGAACCTTTTACACTCATGCTGTCCTTTCCAGAAGACTTAACATGGGTATCTTTTGGAGAAAAAACTTGACCATTATGATTATTTTGAGAAATATCTTGTTTCTGAGTAGCATTATTTTTTATTTCTTTTGAAGGAGAATCCAATTTTTCTCCTTTTCCAAAAAGCCTTTGGGCTTCTTCTAAAGATAAATCATTGGAATGAACAGGAATTTCACCATCATGATATGTTTCTTTTTCTAATTTAGGAGTTTCCTCTAAGGTTTCAAGGGTATCTATTTCGGTATTTTCTAAAATATCTGCTATTGGATCTAAAACTTCTTCTTGGGAATCTTGCAAAGTGGAATCTACAACTTTTGTTTCATTTGCTGCAGTGCTTTCCGAAGTAGAAAGACAAGAAACGAATATACTTACAAGAAAAATTGTAAAACTAATTAGTAACAGCTTTTTCAAGGTGCAGCCTCCAGTATATTGCTAATCATATTATCGTTAGCAGAATGAAGTTCCTTTAGCAACTGTCCATCTGGTTCAGTAAACCAACGTTTAACATCCTCATTAGACCACTGGTAGTTTCTTGGTCTAACAAGATAATAATCATCTGGCATTGTAAAAACTTCTGGGGGCAACAATGGCTGATATAGAGTAAACTCCCTTGTAATATCTAAAACCATTTTTTTTTCGTTGGAAGATGATGTTTTAATAATGACAATAACCAAAGCTGCTAAAAAGAAAAATAAAAGAGAAGCAAGCCCTAGTTTCATCAATTTATGAACATCAATCTTAGCCATTCACTTTTTCCTCTGTTGAAACATTATTTTTGTTTCGCTTTGGTGGTCTTGGAGGAATATAAACATCAGTTTCAGGAGGAACATCTTCTTCAACAAAAGGTTCAATATCTAAAACTGTATCTTGTGATATATTTTTTGCACCTTCATTTTCAAGGCGAATAGTAATAACCTTACTTACACCAGATTCTTCCATCGTTACACCTAACATTGTTCCAGCACCAGATACAGTCTTTTTATTGTGGGTAATAACAATGTATTGGCTAACATTTGCAAAATCTCTTAAGGTATGAATAAATCTAGTAACATTTTGTTCATCAAGAGCAGCATCTATTTCGTCTAACAAACAAAATGGAGAAGGTCTAACCATATAAGTTGCAAATAACAACGAAACTGCTGTCATTGTTTTTTCACCACCAGAAAGCAATGCAATATTCTCTAATTTTTTTCCTGGAGGTTGAGCAAATATATCAATACCTGATTCCAAAACATTATTTGGATTTAAAAGTTTTAGCTCTGCACGACCACCACCAAAAAGCCTACGGAACATATTGTGAAAATTTCGCTTAATTTTATTATAGGTTGCCAAAAAAAGCTCTGTGGATTCAGCACGAATTTCTTCAGTAATACGTTGAAGGTCGTCCTTCGCCTTTTGCAAATCGGCAATCTGGCTAGAAAGAAAATCGTAACGTTCCTTTGCTTCTTGAAATTCTTCTGGAGCAGATAGATTTACATTTCCCAAGTCTTTCATTGCTTGACGAGAAGCTAACAACTTTTCCCGTAATTCTGCCGAAGGAGTTGTTATAATAAACATCCGCTCTTCAAATTCCATCAAATCCCTAGAATGAGTGTCACGGAAATTTTCTTTTAAGTTTTTTATTTCAGTTTCGTTGGTGGCAAGCTCTAAAGTGTATTTTTCTAACTGAACTTGATATTTTGCCATATCGGCAGTTTTTTGTTTTACCGATTCTTTTTTCCCAGACACATCACTATTGCGATTAGAAATATCTTTTTCTAGGGTTTCCAATTCAGAAGTAAGGGCAAAACCCTTATGCTCGATAGTAGCAATTTCGCCTTCGATTTCTAATACTTGCTGATGTAATTCTTCAAAACGTTTGTTTTCAGTGTAAATTTCATTTTCCAAGTCACGAAGAGTATTTTCCTGAGAAGCTAAATCTCGACGTAAAATACGAATTTGTTCTTCTGCAGCTTGAATTTGAGCTTGCATCTGTGCTTTTTGAATACGCAAATCTTCTAGAGTAGAACGATATTCATCAATTTTAATTACCAACTGTGAATTTTCACTTTTTAGCGAAGCAATTTTTTCTCTAAAATCAGCAACCCGTTGAACTAAGTCCCCTATTTTTCGGTCAATACTTCGTTTTTGGGTTATGATACCTTCTGGTGCAAGAAAATCATCAATAAACTGAGGGGAAGCAGCAACATATTCAGATATTGCCTGATTTAACTGATTGGATAGTTCTTCTAATTCAGAAAAAAATTGAACAGCACTTTGAGCAAATTTGGTAATATCACCTTCTGTTGGTCCATTAATTGCAATAAAATCAGTGAAAATATTTTTTTTACCCACTGCCATCGCATTAATTTTTCCCAAAAGAGAATCAACTTTTTCTTTGGCTGCTGCACAATTTGAAGAAGAATATCCTGCATCTTTTAGACGCAAGTCTAATTCTGTTACAATATCTTCAGTTATAGATTCTAAATCCTTTTGCAAATTTGCCCGTTGATTATCCACATCTAAAATCTGAGCTTCGTAATCTGCGGCCTTTCTATCGTTTTCTGTTATTTGAGTTCCTGCTAAAGTGATATTATCTTCAAAAGAATCAATATTTGTAGAGATTTCATCTATACGACGACGGTTTTGATGTAAACTGGCTTCCTGGGTGTCGATATCTTCTCGCAAAACCTCGATTCGTTCTTCTTGCATTTCTTTACGACTTTCAAGCACACCTAATTTTTGCTTAATTTCTGTATGCCGCTGGTTTAGTTGTTTTGCCTGTTTATCTTTTTCGTTTTTTTCTACCGCTAAACCATAAATTTCTTTTTGCAAAGCCACAAAACGAAGTTCCATGGCATTTACCTCTTCCATATTTTCTACCAAAGAAGCATTTATTGCATCAATTTCGGCTTTAGCTTCATCTCGAAGTGTTTCTACCTTTTTTAGTTCATTTGCTCGCCTATCCCTATCCACTGTAAAACTTTTAAGCTTAAGAAGCTGAATATCTAATTCATAATTAAAAATTTCTTCACGTAAGCTTCTGCATTTTACAGCTTTTTCCGCCTGAACCTTAAGTGTATCATAAGATCGCTTTACTTCTCCCATAATACCTTCAACTTGTCGCATATTTTCTTCTGTGCGTTCAAGTTTTCGTTCAGCTTCTGCCCTCTTTGCTTTAAATCTAGTAATTCCAGCGGCTTCTTCAAAAAGGTAACGGCGGTCTTCTGGTTTACTAGAGAGGATTTGGTCGATTTTACCCTGTTCCATAACAGAATATGCAGCCTTTCCTACACCAGTATCCCAAAATAATTCACGGACATTTTTTAGTTTCACCGCCGTATTATTTATATAATACTCACTTTCTCCAGAGCGATATAAACGTCGCTTAATTGTAATTTCACTTACGTCTAAAGGCAAAAGCCCATTTTCGTTTGCTATTGTAAGGGTTACTTCTGCAACATTTAGAGGTTTTCTAGTTTCTGTACCATTGAATATTACGTCTTCCATTTTTTCTGCACGCATATTCTTTGCACTTTGCTCCCCTAGAACCCACTTTACAGCATCAACAACATTGCTTTTGCCACAACCGTTAGGACCTAAAAGAGCAGTAATTCCCTCTGAAAATTCTATGCGAGTACGATCAACGAAAGATTTGAATCCAAAAATTTCAAGACTTTTAAGGAACACAAAAACCCCTAGAATAAATAAATATTTTTGACATTGTATCAGTTTTAATGAATGGTTTCAATATCGATAACAAAGGTTCGAAAATTTTTTTGAAAAGTAAATTTTATAAAAGCTTTACCCCATGACACTTATTTAATCCTATTGTATAATACATTTATGGGGCGTTTTTTCTGCACAATTATAACCTTATTTCTTTTCTTTACCCAAATTATCTTTGCCCAAGATTCTTACCAAGAAAAACTATATACTTTTAAATTAAAAAACGACCTATCTGTTTTTGTACTACCTGATTCCACAGAACCTTTTGTAAATATTCAATTAGTAATCAAAGCAGGTCTTGCACATCAAACAGAGGAATTCCCTGGATTAATTCCTATCAGAACAAAAATGTTTTTTTCTTTAGAAAAAGAAAATCAAGAATTACTGGATTCCGGTGCCAGTTTTTTTGCAAATTATGACGATGTAGCAACCTACTATGGCATAAAAATTCACCCTGAAAAAACCGAATTAGCTTTAAGTACTTTTGGAGAACAATGTTTTAAGCCTTTTTTCTCTGATTCCACCTTACGAAAAGAAAAAGAGGAGTATTTAACTCAAATACAGGCATTAGAAAAAACAAGCACTTTGTTTATTAACCAAAAGGTAGCCACTTCTATTACCTCTTCTGATGAAAGGCAACATTATCCTGGAATTTCTTATAATGAGCTATCAAAAAAAAGCACGGCACAAATAAGACAAGAACTTTATGCATTAAATCAAAAACTTTATACACCAGATAATTGTGCTATTTTTATTCACGGAGCCCTTGATATTTACCAAATTGAATCCTTAATTAATCGATATTTTGGACAATATACAGGAAAAAAAACAGAAAGCCCTAGTAATTCTCTTATAAAAAACAAAGATTTGCAACATAATTTTTTATTAGTTTCTGATAATTTTTCACCTGACTTAAACCAAATTATTATACAATTTCCTTGCGACACAAATTATGCCCCACAAGAACAAGCTATAGCCACAGATTTACTTGTTCAACTACTTACCGAAAAGGAAAATCAGGGATTACAAACCATTGTTTCAAATATCGAGAAACATATTTCATCTACTCATTATATTTTTGCAAGTAAAGATAAATTTTTAGGAAACTATCGGCTCGTAGTTCAAGGCTTAGCAAATCTTTCAGAAAATTTTGCACTTCAAATCAATGAAATAAAAGATTCAATAAAAAGTTATTTAGTGAATAAATTATATTCAGAAAATCTGCCAAATTCAATTAAGAGATTAGAAATACAAAAAGGCGAATTTGATTCTTCAAAAAAATTCATGGAAAATCTTGCTAAAAACTTTGGAGAAACAGGGCTGCCTTTTACAAAAGAATTTAGTATAGATGAAATAAAAAAAATTGCCCTTACCAGTTTAGAAAAGACACCATATTGCTATGTTTTAATGAACAGCAAAAATTATGAAGAAAATTCCCTTCAGTTCGAAAATGAAAACTTTGTCGTAATAAAAGAAGTGGATACGGATTTTCAAAATAAACAAAACACCTCTGCAGAAACAAATATTGAAAAATCATCCTCTGAAATTCCTTCTGAAAACCTACCTAAAACTTTTGATGCAACACAAAATTTTCTAGCTAATCAATTAGAATTATTTAAGTCTAAAACCTTATCCAACGGCATACCTGTAATTTATAAACATTCCCCTTTACAAAGTGAATCTGCAATACGTCTTGAAATATCAGGTGGGGAAGAAAAATCATTTTTGGGAATAAGAGGCATGGAAAGTCTTATTTTAAGAATTGTAACAGAAAATATGCTAATGGTTATGAAAGAATATTATAATTCTGATGCAATTTTTTACATGCCGGAAATAACTTGCGAAACAGGAATAAATTCTGGTTCAATAACAATAAAATGCCATAGCCAAGATATTTATCGTTGCCTTCAAGCCGCAATTGGTAGCATTGTCTTTGGAGATGTAACGCCTTCTATTGCAGATGAAACTGTTTTCAATATGCAAAGGGAATATAAATTTCTTGCAGCAGATACTTCTTTTCAAATCTATTGCAATTTTATGCAGAGAATTTATCCAAAAAATAAAAAACTTTATAATTTGAAAACACCACTTTTGGCAAATTTAAACTTTGAAAATATACAAAATGCCTATACCCACATTTTAGATGCTTCAAGATATACGATAATTGTTGCAACTTCCCAAGATTTTGAATCCGTAACAAAGGCAGCAGAAGAAAATTTTGGTATTTTGCAAAAACATCCTAAAATAAAAATCACAACAAAAAATGAAATAGCGGAAAAATCAACTATTAGTGTACCAGAAATAAAAAAATACATTTCTTTGTATCGGGTATTCACAACGGATATTCCTGCAGAATTAGCTGGAGAACGTCCTGCTAAACTAATTCCCACAACTGAATTTAACGATCCTGTTCATTATTACAGTAACGCCCCTAACAATATAGATGAATTACCTTTGTACAATTCTTTGCTCTTTGAAATGGAACAGAGAATCGAAAAGGCAACAGGATTAGAAGTTAAAACTAAAATTGCTTCTATCAAATCCCCCTTTGGAGGATTACAAATTTTATCTGTTCCAAGACTTTTAGATATTGATGCAGTACTAAAAAGAACAGCAACCCAATTAGCAGAAGATATTTTAAGTCAAAAAGGAGAGGATATTATTGTGGGAATAAAGACAAAGTGGCAATTTAATATTCTTTCGGATATTTCTAGTAACATTGCTGTAACTGAATTGATTGCAAAAGGCATTAATGAAACAGGTTCCCAAATTCAATATTTAAAAGATTTTGAAATTATAAACAAAGCTACAGTTGTAGAATTTTCAAAGGTTATGGAAGAATACCTTATTAACTTTCCACCAGCAAGTCTTTACTCTGAAAGTAGGCTTAAATAACCCTTTATTCCTTTCATTAGTTCTGAATAAATAACTTTAGTTTTATAAATAGATCCAGCTTTTGGATTATTAGGTGAAGGTTGGGCAGAAATAATTTTTTCTAGTTGCTGTTCTGTAGGAAAAACCAAAGAAATAACTTCTGCTGAAGCACTAGACATAATAGATTTGTCAATTTTATCTAACTGGGGAATTATTTCAGAATAAAGGCTTTCAAAAGTAATTTTACCCTGAGCCTTTAAAACTTTTTCACAAAGATTTTGTCCTTTTTTTGCAACTTCATACATTTGACTAAAATCATCTAAAATAGAAGTTAATGCCTTTGAAAAATTGATTTTGCGACTTTCAGCTTCACTTACAAAATTTGTTTTTGATTTTTTTTCTGCTTCAAAAAAATTATGTCGCTTTTCATTTTCTTCTGGACGGAGTAAAAAATCTTGTAAGGAATAAGGTTTTATTCCTGGAATACTTAGGCTATTGTGAGTGAAAGAAAAAGTTGGTTGCCCCGGAAAAGAAGCAACCTTACTTTCAAACCACCAAGCATACATTGACATTCTATTGTCTGTAACCAAGGGATTTCCTAAATAATCTTTTGAAATTGCAATATCCGCTCCAAATAAATATCCCACATTGGCACTTTCTGCAGGATTCAGTCTGTTTGACATTTTATGAGTTCTTTCTTCAAAAAAACATCCTTTTGAATGGGTTCTTTTGAAAGGAAATCCTAAATCTAATCCTGCCATAAAGATTTCGTTACAACCACAAAACCTTGCAAAATCCCAAGCCGTAGTTGCAACAGAACCACCTGCTCCTAGCTGACCTTTTTTTCCACAAATATTTTCAAAATATTTACCAATAGGATAAAGGGAGGAACAAAGAATTATTTCTCGGCAATTAAATCTAAAAACAGATGGATAAGCAGCTAGTTCTGTAATCATTACACTAGAAGGCGAACTTAAACCTGCTATATGGCGAGTATTCCAATATTGAGGATCCACCAACAAGATAAAATCAGGTTCCACTCCTTCTCTAAGACAAGATTTCAAGGCTGTATCCACACATATTAGAATAGATCTTTTTTTTATTTCTTTTAAATATGGAATTACTTGATCTAAACTAGGTCCTGCAGCTAAAACACAAGCAGGAAGACCATTAGCCATTTTTTCATATCGCTTGACACCATCTAGTTCTGCTAAAAAATTTAGATTTTTACAACTATTTTTTTGCCAAAGTCCAGCAAATTTTTCCAAAGTTTTATTATTTATTTGAGATTTTGATATATTTCGCTGAACTAGAGTTTCTACTTCATCAAAATATTTTTTACTTTGCAAAGAAGCCTTGTTTCTAATAAAATTACAATTAGATAATCCATAGTGTTCTAAAACAGGTATTACGGTAGAAGAGGAAGCTCCTACAATAATTACACAATTTGGAACTGAAAAAACCTTTGAAAAATCTAGACAACATAAGGAGGCGGCAAAACAAGTTGGATTTGGTTCAATAAGAACAAGGATTGCATCCTTTAGAACATTATTTTCTGTAAGTTCTGTAGCTAAGGCACAAGGTCCATAACCAAGTCCAAAACCTAAAAAAACAAATACATTTTTTTTTCCAATTTTTTTCTCTTGAAAAAAAGAAGCAGCTAGTTTTTTTGCTTCTTGACTTGGATTATAACTTGAATGAATTCCTATCCCTTGTTCTGTGGCGGTAAATTCCTTATTTTTTGCATAAGATACTTGCCAGCCACAAGGAAATTCTATAGGAAAAGATTCAGATTGCTGGAAATCATTTTTTTGAGGCAGACCTTTTTCCAAATCTTTTTGCAAAAGAAGAAACAGTTCAGGGAATCTTTCCTTTAATAATGAAATATTTTTATTCCAAATAGAATTCAATGGTCATACCCTCCGTAATCGGTGTTCCAGCCGGCGGATTTTGGGCGACCACATAACCGTCACCAGTAATTTTTATATTTAAATCAGTTCGTAAAAGCAAATTTGTCAATAGGCGTTTAGGAACTCCTAAATAGTTGGGTAAATATGTATCAATTTCAGGAAGCTGACCTGTAGAAACTGACACTCGCCCTGAATGAGCTAAAGTAGCCGCCCCTTCTCTTGACAAACCCATATGGTCGATAATTACATCCGCTACATCTCCAACAACTGGTGCTACAATTCTTCCCGCATAGGTTTCACCTTGAGCTTTTGTAATTACAATGTATAAAATAATTTTAGGATCTTCTATAGGAAATACAGCAACACAGTTTGATAAAAAGTCTGTTTCACTATAGCCACCATGTTCAATATCTGCCATTTGAGCTGTACCAGTTTTTACACCTATAGAAATGTCGCCAAGGGCGGCTCGATGTCCAGTACCACTTTTAGCAGTAGACTCCATACAACTTAACAAATAATCAGCGGTAGAAGATTTAAAAACTCTTTCGCCATAAATAGGAGTTCTTGAATATACAGTATTATCGTTTTGGTCTGTAACCCTAGAAATAAATGAAAGTTTTACAGGAACTCCGTCGTTTGCCAAAGCAGTTGTAGCCTGTACCATCTGAAGTGCAGATACACTTATTTCCTGACCGATTGAAATAGTTGGCTTTGAACGGGCAGACCAAAGTTTATCGGTTGTGGATTTAACTATACCTGTTGTTTCGCTAGGTAGTTCCACTCCAGTTTTTGAACCAAAACCCAACTGCCTTAATTTTGCAATAAAATAATCAGCATTGATATTTGAACTCATTTGAGCTAAGGCATCATTACAAGAATATTGAAGAGCTTCTCTTGCAGTTAAAGCTCCATGATGTTCAAGACAAGTAATTCTAATTAGTTCGCCATTAGAACTTTTAACTTCAAACTTACCGTCACAAACAAAAATATCATCTTCATCAATAACGCCAGCATCTATAAAAGTCGCCACAGAAAAAATCTTAAAAACAGAACCGGGTTCATATGCAATTACAGCAGGTCTATCTTGTCTTTCATCCACTGTAGAAGTACGATATTCATTCAGATTAACAGAAGGCAAACTTATATACGAAAGGATTTCTCCTGATTTAGCATCTGCTGCCACCATCATTACACTTTCAGCCTGGGTAGTGTCCATCGCTTCTTGTGCAATTTTTTCTAATTTATATTGAAGGTTAGCATCAATAGTTAAGTATACGTTTAATCCTGGTCTAGAAGATTCCACATCTGTAGATAACTGTGGAGCCAAGGTAGATTGCATAGAATATTCAATTCCTGCAAGACCTTCTCCATCATCCCCCATAAAGCCAAGAAGTTGAGCAGCCAAATCATTTTCGGGATAAAGGCGACCAGGAATTTTATCAAATCTAAAACCACTTAAATTTTCTGAAGAAATAACACGTTTTACCCTATCGTATTGATTTTCATCAAGGTGTTTTTTTAGGTAAAACACCCTTTTTGCATCTTGAATTTCCTGAACAATCTGCAAAGCATCCATTTCCAAAACTGGAGCTAAAAGTTCTGCCGCCTTTATTACATCCACCACAGCATCAGGTGTAACAGAAAGATGATAAAAATTTGTAGAAACGGCTAAAGGTCTTCCATTTCTGTCTGCTATTGTTCCACGAGTAAATTCTTTAGATTCAGGAGATATTTGATTTATTGGTCTAAAAGCTAAAAAAGCGTATACAGCAATAATATATATTACAACTATGCCTACTAAAACAAAAAAAACTATGAACCTGTTCTTTGGTATAAACCCTTTCATAAGCCCATAACCTTTGCCAGAATATTTTTTGTAGATACAAATCCATAATCTCTAGAATCTATGGATTCAGAATAATTATCCCCTATGGCTAATATCATACCTTCAGGAACATATGAACTATATTTTATACGCTGATATTGAGACTCTGACAATGATATTTTATTTTCTCCCACAAAAAGAGTATACTCTGAATCATCAGAAAAATCCAGAGACATACCTGCTACAGCTACGCATCTTTTTATTACTGCCCGATTGTTATAAAAGTACAAGATTATATCACCGACTTTTGGCTCAGCCCATTGAATTAATAATTCATCACCAAAAGGTTTTACTATTCCATAAGCTAGCTTAAAAGCACAAATCTTGTTTCCTTCTGTTATAGCAGGTTCCATAGAAGTACCTTCAACAACAAGAATATCAAATACAAATAATTTTAGCAAAATTCCCACAATTAGACCTAATACAAGGAACATAATTGGCGGTAGATGGTTCTTATTGTTTTTTTGAGTAGTCATCCATTTATAATATTATCACAGCAATAAAACTGATACAAGTACTACCTTTTATTTAAGTATTTAATTAGAATAAATCTTCCATACTATAGAGTTTTCCTGGTTGCAAAAGCCCTGTTTTTAATGCTGAATCCAGCCGTTCCAATGCCCTTACAGCGCCACAAGCGAAACCTTCTCTTGAGCGAGCTCGATGAGTAATTTCTATAGTATCTGCAGATGAATCTATAAACAAGGTGTGGGTTCCAGGCACAGAACCTATGCGAGTACTGGATACATGTAATTGTTCAGGATTTGGCTTATCATGGAAAGCATCTGTTACAATTTCTGTTTTATGAGGGTTAGAACACATTACTCTTTTAGCGATTTCCAATGCGGTACCAGAAGGACTATCTGCTTTTCGAGTATGATGGGCTTCCCAGATAGCCATATCATATTCTTCAAAGTCAGAAAAAAGCTTGGCTACTTCTTGTACTATTCGATAAAATAAATTTACCCCTACAGAAAAATTTGCTGATCTTATTATAGTTCCACCGGTACTAGAAGCCCACTGAGAAACCATATCTTCATGCTGATTCCAACCAGTTGTTCCTACAACTAAAGGTAATTTTGTAGGTAAAAGAGCTTTAATATTGTCTAATACAGCGGAAGGATGGCTAAAATCAATTATTCCTTCTGCTCCACTTTGAGTAATTGCTTGAACAAGGGCATCTTGGTCCCCTGATTTCACCTTATACTTTGCATCTGGTGCTATAGTATCCACTGTAGCAACAACTTCATGGCCTAATTTTTTAGACCATAATTCTATCATATGGCCCATTTGTCCGTAGCCAACTAATGCTATCTTCATAATTTTAAAGAATAGAGTATTTTTATTTTTATAGCAATACTTTTTTTTTGAAAAAAAAACCTTATTTTTCATATTTGTGATATAATCCTTTTAATGAAGAAAATTATTATTTTGTTCATTTTTATTTTTTCTCTTTTTTCCTGTGGGAATAATTTTGAAGATAAATCTATTACCCATATTCCAATGAAACCTATTCCAGAAGAATTACCAATTCCTCCGAATCCTGATTTTATGGAAGTAACAAAATACATAACTTATAGCGAAGAAGATAAAGAGGCAGGTTATATGTATTTTGTAATTCGTCTCATGGGACATTCTCCGAATGGAGCTTTTATGAATGAAGCACAATCAAATGTGTTTGGAGATATTCCGGAACAAAGACCAAGAGCTATTCAATGGCAATTTGCTGAGGGTTCTGATCCTAGTAATTATTTTACAGTGAAAGGGGAAACATTAGAAGGTTATTCAGAAAGTACAGGTTTTAGCGATTCATCTGGGGAAAACCTAAATATGCCTTTTTACATAGGTAACGAAAAGTTCAAAGTAAGCCTTTCTGGTAAACCTGAATTTTCTTTTGTAAATTTTGTAATAATCGACCATACAGTTTTACTTTTTGATGCATACACATGCTTTATTAGACTGAATAATAGTAACCCACTAACTATAGCACTACCCCTTGATTCCTTCGACCCTAAAATTCATTCAACAACTGCAAGGGTAACAGTGTATTTTGAACCAGACAAAAACTCAACAAATTCATATTATTCAGTAATTTTTGATGGTTTTGAACCCTTAAACAACAACTAAGCCTTAACCCACTTGAGAAATTCCGTTTTATTCCGTATACTGAATTCATGTTAGAGAAAATTACCAATACATTTACCGATGTGATTCGCAAATTAAATGGCAAATCCACAATTACAGAAAAAAACATAGAAGAAACAGTAGAGCAAATTAAAATGGCTCTGCTAGAAGCAGACGTAAACTTACGTGTTGTTCGTAGATTTGTAAATAGCACAATCGAAGAAGCTAAAGGTGAAAAAGTTCTTCGTGCAGTAGATCCAGGTCAACAATTTGTTAAAATTATTCACGACAAGATTGTAGCCCTTCTAGGTGATGCAAAAACTGATCTAAAGTTAAAAGGTCCTGATACCCTTTCTATTATTTTATTACTTGGGTTACAAGGTGCTGGTAAAACAACAGCGGCTGCAAAATTAGCTGCTCGCTTGGCAAAAGAAGGGCGAAAACCCATGCTTGCAGCCTGTGACCTTGTTCGTCCTGCAGCTATACAGCAGTTATGCGTCCTTGGAGAAAAAATAGGAGTACCAGTTTATAACGAAGATACCAAAGACGCTGTAAAGGTTGCAAAAAATGCTGTTAACCACGCAAAGAAAAATGGCTTTGACACATTGATTATCGATACAGCAGGTCGTTTGCAAATCGATGAAGTTATGATGGATGAAATTGCAGCTGTAAAAAAAGCAGTTACACCAGATGAACTAATCTTAGTAGCAGATGCAATGACAGGTCAAAATGCTGTGGATATTGCCAAAGCCTTTGACGAAAAACTTGGACTTTCAGGTGTAATTCTTACTAAGTTTGATTCCGATGCCCGTGGTGGTGCAGCTCTTTCCTTAAAGTCAATAACAGGTAAGCCAATTCTTTTTATCGGTACAGGTGAAAAAACTACAGACTTTGAACCTTTCCATCCAGAACGAATTGCAAGCCGAATTTTAGGCATGGGTGATATTGTTTCTTTGGTAGAAAAAGCCCAAGAAACCATCGATGAAGAAGAAGCTATTAAGCTTCAGAAAAAAATGATGAATGAAACCTTTACACTGCAAGATATGCTTGAGCAATTACAGCGTGTAAAGAAAATGGGACCAATGCAATCCTTAATCGAAATGATGCCAGGTCTTGCAGGACAAATCGGAGACCAAGACATAGACACTAGTGGAATGAAAACCCAAGAAGCAATCATTCTTTCTATGACTAAAAAAGAAAGAGCAAACCATTTAATCATTGGACCTAGTCGAAGAAAACGCATTGCTAAAGGTTCAGGAACATCTGTAGCCGAAGTAAATCGTTTGATTAAACAATTTGAAAAAACAAGGCTTGCCATGAAAAAATTAACTAAAAACAAAGGGATGCAAGCAAAGTTTATGCAACAATTCGGCGGAATGTAAAAGATTCGATAAGTGCATGGACGCAGGACTGTTGCGTATTTAACTTGTTGCATTTCCTACAATTTTTTTTATTTTATAACCTGCATGGACGCAGGACTGTTGCGTACCCCAGGAAAAATGTTTTTGACTTCCCAGAAACATTTTTCCTGTAAGCAACAAAAACATGGATGTTTTTGCTGTGTATTGACACTACTTTTTTAATTAATGTATAATACTAAAAAGATATTTTTTTGATATATTATGCATTCAGCATACATAAGGAGATTCCATGTCAGGACATAGTAAATGGGCGACAATTAAACACGCAAAAGGTGCCGCCGACGCAAAAAGAGGTCAGTTATTCACAAAGTTCATCAAGGAAATTTCTATTGCAGCTCGTATGGGCGGTGGCGATCCTAATGCCAATCCTAGATTGCGTACAGCTATCCTTAAAGCTCGTGCAGCAAATATGCCCAAAGACAACATCGAAAGAGCCATTAAGAAAGGTACAGGTGAATTAGGTGGTGCTGTTTACGAAGAAAAACTTTACGAAGGATATGGCGCAGGTGGTGTAGCTATTCTTGTAGAAGTTCTTACAGATAACAATAACCGTGCAGCAGCTAACGTACGCAACATTTTTTCAAAAAGCGGAGGAAACCTAGGTGCTACAGGTTCCGTTGCATATATGTTCAATCGCAAAGGCGTAATCGAATATGATGCAGAAGCTGTAAACGAAGACGAAGTTATGGAAGTTGCACTAGAAGCTGGAGCAGAAGACATCGTAAACGAAGACGGTGTTATTACTGTAACCACAGACCCAGCTGCATTTGAATCTGTACTTGAAGTTTTACAGAACAAAGGATTTGAATCTGTTTCTGCAGAAGTAGCCATGGTTCCTGATATGTATTCTGCTGTGGATATGGAAACTGCTGCAAAAGTTCAAAAACTTATTGACAGACTAGAAGAAGACGACGACGTTCAGAATGTTTACACTAACGCCGACTTCCCGGAAGGCTTTGGTGAAGAATAAATCCAAAGATTTTATCTCTCTGCCTGGAACAAATTTTTCCCAAAGAGATAATTCTTCTAAAAACACAAAAGAAGCCGGGGCATCTAGCTCCGGTTTTTTTATTCCCACAAAAATTCGTAGAGTATTAGGAATAGATCCTGGATTAGCTTCTACAGGCTATGGTATTGTGGATTATTCTAGCAATCGATACCGAATGGTTTCCTATGGTGTAATTTCCACAGAATCAAACCTTCCCCACACCCAACGGCTTCTTGCTATTTACACAAAATTAATTGCAATTATTCAAGAATTTAAGCCCCAAGAAGGAGCCATGGAAACCTTATACTTTGCAAAAAATGTTACAAGTGCTATGGCTGTAGCAGAAGCACGAGGGGTTGCAACTTTATGTTTAGCTCAAAACTGTATTCCTTTAGGAGAATACACTCCTAACACGATAAAACAATCTGTTACAGGGTCTGCAGGAGCTAATAAGGCTACAGTCCAAGAATATGTTCGATTGCTACTGGGATTAGAAGTAATACCCAAACCAGATCATGCAGCAGATGCTCTTGCTGCTGCAATAACTCATCTTCATTCTTGTTAAAGAAACTGAAACCTATATTCTTTTAATTGCAGATATTAATAAACAAACTAAAAATAACACTGCATTTACTAATACAACAGTTGCACCTGTTGCAGTTCCTATATAAAAAGATAAAATTAAACCTACCATTCCTGAAAACATAGAAATTAGCACAGAAAACAACATATAACTTCTACTAGAGCGGCTAACTAAGCGGCTAGCTGAAGCAGGTAAAACTAATAACGAATTAATCATTAATAATCCAGTCCACCGTATAGAAACAGTTACAATTAAAGCTGTAATTAAGGCAAAAGATTGTTCAATTAAAAAAGTTTTTATTCCTCTACTTCTAGCCAAGGTTCTATGTAAATTAGTTAGCAACATTTTATTATATAGTAATATCCAAAGAACTAAGGTAACTATAGCAACACAGAGCAACAAAATAATTTCACTAGGACGAATACTTAATATGTCACCTATAAGATATTTTTGATACTTAGAAAAATTTCCAGTGGAAGAAAGTAACATTATTCCTAAAGCAGAAGAAACAGAAGAAAAAACACCGATAATTGAATCAGCAGAAGCTTTTCCTTTGGTTTTTACGCTAATAATCACAAAACCAAGTAATAAGCTAAAAGCTATCATTGAAATAATTGGATCTTGTAGACCTAAAATTACACCAATAGCAACACCAGTAAGAGCTGAATGACCTATGGCATCTGAAAAAAAAGCCATTCTGTTTGAAACTACAAAACAACCTAAGCCACCAAATAATGGAGTTGCCACAAGAATAGACAAAAATGCATTCTTCATAAAATTTGGTTCAAGCCAACTAAAGGGAAGAATAGTTTCCAAAACATTATACAAAAAATTCATTTAGTACCTCCAGTTGAACCAAAAACTTCTGCAAATGTCGAAGATAAATACACTTCATCTGGAGTTCCTTGCGCAACAATTTTTTTATCAATAAGAACTACTTTATCAGCATGTTTTTTTATTAAATCTAAATCATGAGAAATAAGCAAAATTGTAATGTCGTGACTGTGCCTTAATTCCGATACCAATTCATAAAAAACAGAAAGCCCTGCCCTATCTACCCCAGAAACAGGTTCATCTAAAAGTAAAATATCTGGCACAGGATTTATTGCCAAAGCTAAAAGAACTCGCTGAAGTTCTCCTCCAGAAAGCTCACATAAACGACGGCTTTCTAAATGCTGGGTTCCAGTTACAGATAAAATTTGGTTAATTAGATTTTTATCTTTTTTGCGTCTAGGTAACCACACAGGTCGAGTTGATAGGCAAGAAAGAACAAAGTCACCCACAGAAACAGGACTATCTGGAGCAACTTCTAATCGTTGTGGCACATATCCAAACTTTGGTTTTGAAGTACAACCTTTTCCATCTTTCATAAAGTGAATTTCTCCAGAATGTGGAACTTCATCTAACAAAGTTCGCAAAAAAGTGGTTTTTCCAGCTCCATTTCGCCCAATAATTGCAGTTAATTCCCCACAATGAATATGTAAATTAATATCTTCAATAATAAATTCCCCATTGGATTTTACAGAAAGATGTTCTATTTTTGTACAACAAATATGACCTTCTTTATTCCCATGAAAATCATTACTTTTTTCGCTACATCTTGAACAATGGGAATGATTACAAGTTTTAATAAAATTAGACATAATATAAAATTATATCATATCATAACTTATCCTAGCAAGATGGCATTTTTTTACTTGTCCATTAAAGTTTTAACTGATATAATTTATAAAATATTTTTTGGAGGTTTTTTTACGTGAAAAAATTAATCAAGATTCTTTTTTCTCTTTTAGCCATTACTTTTCTTATCAGTTGTGGTTCCGGTTCAGGTGGTGGAGGGGGAGGAGCTTCCAATAACAAACCTGGCGGAATAGAAGCTGAAAGTGGAATTCAAATTAAGGTTAATGCTCAAGAACCACTTATAACAGGAAATCCTCAAGGTGGTAAATATAAAGCTATTGTTGATGGAAGCACAGTATCAGTTTCTCATAAAATGACAGTAAATGCGGAAGTTACGGACGGTGGAGCTCTTTCTTACCAGTGGTACAAAAGCGAAACAAATAAAATAAATGACTCAGCTGAAGAAGTAGGAACTTCAAATACATATACTGTTTCTTTAGCAGCAGGAGAAGAAAAATCTCCATTTAGTAGTTATTACTACTGCAAAGTAACAAATACAATTAGCAATAACGGCGACGGAGGAACAAAAACTGTTTCCGTTTATTCAGATATTGCAGAAGTATACTTTGGAGATGAAGATGTAGCAGTTATTCCAACTGTAAGCGAATTAGTTGGCTATTACGACGAAGAACCTGCTAACGATATAAATTTAACTATTTCCGCTTCAACTACAGACGGAGGCACTCTTTCTTATCAATGGTTTTCTTCCTCTACTTTAAATGGTAAATTCCAAGCTGTTGCATCAGCAACAGAGGCAACTTTAACTTTAAACAAGGAAGCTGCTAAAGAAAAGAAATATTACTATGTTGAAGTAACAAACACAAAAGATGGATTAACTCAAACTGCAGTTTCTAATAAAGTCCTTGTTCAAAACTTAACAGGAAGTCTTGGTTATTTACATCCTTCAAAATATCTTCCACAAGAAAAATATTCACCAGTAAACATGAATTCATGGAAAACTGCCAATTATGATTACGGAGCCTATGTAGAAAATGACGGAACAACATTTGCTGTTTATTCTGAAAATGCAACCCGCATGCTATTGGAAATCTATGAAGCTTCTGGGAAAACTGAAACTCTAGTTGCAGATTATTGGATGGAAAAAAATAGCGACAATGTATGGCGCGCAAAAGTAAATGGACTTGAAAACGGCCACATTTACGCTTTTAGAGCTTGGGGACCAAACTGGCCATTTAACGAAGAATGGAAGCGTGGAGATAGTAACGCTGGTTTCATTGCTGACTACGACTCTAAAGGCAACAGATTTAATCCTAACAAAGTTCTTTTTGACCCATATGCAAAGGAAATGACTCATGACAGAAGTACTCGAACAGGTCTTTCAGGAGTTGCCATTTACACCAGTGGAAAAGAAAATCGCCACAAAGACACAGGTGATGTTGCTCCAAAAGCCTATGTAATAGATGAGACTTTTGTTGATGTAGTAAGCACAGGAACAAAACCTAATACTCCATTAAAAGATTCAATTATTTACGAAGCTCATGTTAGAGGAATCACAAAACATCCTTCTTCTGCAAACCTTTCTTCAATTTTGGAAGAATTTGAAGGTTTTGAAAATGTAGTTAATATCCCAGAAGAAAAACAGGGAACTTACGCAGGAGCTGCCCTTCTTGCTCCATATCTAAAATCCTTGGGAATTACAGCAATCGAATTATTGCCTGTTCACGAATCAGATAACGATTCTAATCCAAGTACTTCTTCTGGAGGAAACTACTGGGCTTACATGACCTACGGTTATTTTGCTCCAGACAGAAGATATTCTAGCGATAAAACAGCTGGTGGTCCTATCAAAGAATTTAAATCTATGGTTAAAGCCTTCCACGACGCTGGAATTGAAGTGTACCTTGATGTGGTATTTAACCACTCTGGAGAAGGTGGTCCCTGGAACGGAAACAAAGACGATTTCCAAAAAGCTGAACTAAACTTTATGAGAGGTTTGGACAATGCAAACTGGTACAGTCTTGTTCCTGGTACCATTGGTGCCTACTGGGAAAACACAGGGTGCGGAAACAACTTACAGTGCGACAACGAAATGGTTCGACAGTTCATTTTAGATTCTCTAACTTACTGGATTGACGAAATGGGTGTAGATGGTTTCCGCTTTGACCTAGCTCCAGTTCTTGGTCGAGAATTTGACGGCGAAGGCTGGCCTCTAAATAAAAATGCTAAAACTCTTACTGATATTGCAAGCCTTGGTACTGCTAAAAACGCAAAAATGATTGCAGAAGCCTGGGACGCAGGTGGTGGATATGCTGTTGGGGATTTCCCTACAGGTTGGGCTGATTGGAACGGAAAATTCCGAGATGAAGTAAGAAGATTCCTTAAAAATGATGGAACTGGAAACATCTTAAAACATATCGCTGGTTCCCAAGAGATGTATAGCGATGTTGGTGGTCCTCACAACTCCATAAACTTTATTGTTGCCCACGATGGACTTACCTTAACAGACTTAGTAAGTTTCCCAATTTATGGTTCGGAATCTAAAGAAAAATATAATAAACAAGCTTGGCCCTTTGGCCCTTCTGACGGTGGTTCAGATGGTAACGACTGCTGGGATTCAACCGGTCTTGAAACAAAAACCTGGTATAAAGCTGGTAACTACAATACACAAGCCTTTAGACGCCAGCGATTAAGAAACTTCTGGGTATTACAAATGTTTTCTCGTGGTGTACCTATGATTGTTTGGGGTGATGAATATGGCCGTACTCAAAATGGTAACAACAATCCCTACAACGTAGACAGTGTTGCTACCTGGAGTAATTACAACATGATTAACACCGATTCCCCACATACTGTTTCCACAGGTGGTGGCGGAAAATATACAAACTCTCTAGGAACTGACGTTGTAAAAGATAATAAGAATAACATTTTCCTATTTTCATCAAAACTGATGAACTTCAGACTTTCAGAAGAATTATTACGCCAAGATGATTACACTTCTGTAGTATATAATTTCTCCGACAAAAACGGAGGAACTGCAAAACCAAATGAAAAATCAAGCGATATTTTGGTTACCATAAAAGAAGTTGGTGCAACTAATCCTACATATGCAATGTGTATTTGTAGAAACGAAAATGCACCCCAAACCTTTAACCTTCCTTCACCAGGAAATGGTTACGCATGGACTAAATTCATCGATACAAGTTATGCTGCTGAAACAGTTAGAAACATCTACACAGAAGAAAACACTGTTGCTGCAACATCCCTACAAGAAGTGGTTCCTCCCCAGTCCATTGTTGTATATAAACTTGTAGAAGTACCAGGTTTAACCTATATAGCAGCTCCTACAATTACAGCAGAATCTGAAATTTACAATTATCTAAATCCTCCAGAGGTTACAATAACTTGCGAAACAGTTGGTGCTACAATTTACTATTCAATTAATGGGGGCGATCCCATTCAATACTCTGATCCATTTAAGTTACCAGCTACAGAGGGAACCTATGTAATTACAGCTTATGGAAAACTTGGTGAAAATAGTATTCCTGCTTATTCATCAAAAACCTTTACCGCAACCAAAGAAACAGTTGTTACAGTTTACTTTGATAATACTAATACTAAATGGAGTAAGGTTGCTTGCTACCAATGGGATGCAAATGAAAACAAGCCTGCAGATTGGCCAGGTACAGAAATGACTAAAGTAGGAAGTACTAATTATTACAGTTTAGCTATACCTCTAAACTTTGAAAATATTATTTTTAATAATAATGGAGCAGGAGAACAAACTGTAGACTTAACAATTCCTTCAGAAACAGACCTTATTGCAGGAAAAGTACTCTTTGTACCAAGTACTAAAACAGATAAGTGGTCTGGTACTTGGCAAACTCCTTCATTTTAACTGAACAATTAAAAATTACCTAAAAGTTTAAAATTAGGGGCTGTCTTAGAAGTAATAAAAACTTCACAAAGGCAGCCCTTTTCTTATTCCCTGAATAAGATTTAAGGTCTTGTTCTTTCATTTTGGAAAAGGTATAATATTTATATGCGACTTCTACATACTGGTGATTTACACCTTGGAAAGATTTTTTTTGAACAGTCCTTAATTCCAGACCAACAACATATGTTAAACCAATTATTACAAGAAATTGAAGCCGCAGAAAAACAAGACAATAATTTTGACGCCTTAATTATAGCAGGAGACATTTACGACAGGGCAGTTCCGCCCCCAGAAGCAGTAGCCCTATTTGATAATTTTATTACAGAAGCAAAAAATAAATTTCCTAAATTAACAATTATAATTATTTCTGGTAACCATGATTCATCTAGGCGGCTGTCCTTTGCATCAAGAATTTTATCTAACCAAAATATACATATTGTTGCAGATGTTGATTCAATAACTAAGCCTATTATTCTAAAAAAAGACCAAGAAACTGAACTTGCCATTTATGCAATTCCTTTTTTACAAACAGGCTCCTTTGGTAAAGATTTCCTTAGGCAACAAGAAATGATTCAAGAAGCAATAAATAAAATTCTTTTTCATAAAAAAAACAACTATCCTAATACTCCAGCAATGTTATGTGCTCACCTATTTACAAAACAAGGAAAGCCCAGCGATTCCGAAAGAATTTTTATAGGAAGTGCAGAACAGGTTGATTCATCTATTTTTAAAGATTTTACATATGTTGCCCTAGGGCATCTTCATCGATGTCAAAATCCTTCCCACAACATATGGTATTCTGGCTCTCCCTTAGCCTACTCTTTTGACGAAGCAGGTGAAGATAAATTTTTTCTTGATGTAACCATAGATTTACAAAAGGAACCTTCGGTGGATGTAAAAAAATTGTTGGTCAAACCTATTAGACCTGTAATAAGGCTAACTGGGAATTTTGAAGATTTTTATCGCCCTAAAAATAATAATATAGACTATAAAAATGCAATTTTAGAAATTATCTCCACAGATTCAACTCTAATAGAAAATCCTATGGCTAGACTAAAACCAATTTACCCAAATCTTTTGTCCTTTAGACAAGAAAAAATTAATTTTAGTTCTAACAATGAATCTATAAAGCATAGAAAAGAATTATTGCAAGACAATAAACTTGCAACTGAAAAACTTTTTGCATCTTTTATCCAAGATATTTACGGTTATATTCCAGAATATTATGAACAAGAAAAAGATTTATTTTTGGAAATAGCATCAAAAAAAGAGGACCAAGAATGAAACCCTTATTTTTAGAATTAAAAAACATTGGACCTTTTAGACATGAAACCTTAGATTTTTCTCTACTTGGAGATATTTTTTTGATTTCCGGAAAAACAGGAGCTGGGAAAACAACAATTTTTGATGCAATAACCTATGCTTTATACGGAAAATTGCCAGGTCAAAGAAGTACCGTTTCTGTCAAACACATTCGCTCTGACTTTGCATCCTTTGATGAAGAATCCTTTGTAAAATTAAAATTTCTTTTACACAACAAAATTTATCAAGTTACAAGAAGTCTTCCTAGAAGTTACGTTAATAAAAACGGAGCAATTTCTGAAAAACCAGAAGAATTATTAATTACAGAAATAAGTGAATCCTCAGAAAAAACAATTCCAGGGAAAAAAACAGAACTAGAAAATTTCCTTACCACCAATATTGGATTAACTCCAGAGGAATTTTCAAGAATTGTCTTGCTTCCACAGGGTGAATTTGCAGATTTTTTGCTACAATCTTCCACTCAAAGAACAATAACCTTATCAAAACTATTTCCTGTTCAAGATTACGAAGACATTATTAATAAAACAAAAGAAATGTCAAAAAAATTCTCTCAGGATTTAGCATCCACAATGCAACAGCTTGAAGTCTATGGTCCAGACTATAATCCAGAAAATGAAAGATTAGAAATAGAACAACAACAGGAACAGATGATTCAATGGCAACAAAAGCAAAATGAATTAACTCAAACATTATTAGAACTAGAAAAAAAGATTTTAGTTTATTCTCAACAACTAGAAACTTTTACAAACATAGAAAAATTACAATCGCAAAAAGATTTTTTGGAATCCCAAAGAGTAGAAATAGAAGAGCAGCAAAAAAAATTGCAACTTTCAATTCAGGCAGAACCAGTTTGGATAGCTACTCAAGACTTGGAACGAATTACAAACACAATTAAATATTTAGAAATACAAGAACAAGAATCAATTCAAGCAAAAGAAAAAGCTCAAATAAATCTAAATCAATTAATAAGTGAATCTGAAAAAATAAATGAACTTTCTGAAAAAAACAAAAAAATGACCTTGCTCTTTAATGATATTCAACGTAGCGTTAAAGAAGAAAAAGAACTTGCAGACTTAATTCAAAAGCGAATAATTTTTGAAAATCAAGAGAAAACAGTAAGTTTACAAATAAAAGACTATGAAAATGAACAAAAAAATATTTTGCAAAAAATAGAACAATTAAAAAAACTTTTGGATTTAGAAAACCATGAAGAAATAACAGAAAAGTTTCAACAGTTGTCTATTTTAATGCAAAATGCAGAAACTAACTTAAATCGAGCAAAAGAAAAATCTATTCAAATAGAACAAAAAAATAAATTAGAAAAGGATTTTGCAGAAAAACTTGAAGAAGAAAATCGTCTTAAAACTAAACTTAGCAAAATAAAAAAAGAACTTGATCAAAAAAAACAAACAGAATATGCAAAATTCCTTGCAACTAATCTAAAAAAAGACTGTCCCTGCCCTGTTTGTGGGTCCTTACATCATCCTAATCCTGCAGGCCAAGAATTAGATTTTTCAGAAGAAGAATTGAATCTTGAAACACAAATTCAATCTTTAGAAGAAAGTTTTTCTGATATTTTTTCCCAACGAGCAAACATCGAAGGACAATTAAATCAATTAAATTCTCTTATAAATACATTAGTAGATGTTCCAGAGGAAGAAATAGCAAAAAAAGAATATTTAGCTACCAGAAAAAATTTAATACAAATTCAAACTCAAAAAGAAGAAGTGGCAAAAAATACAAAGGAATTAAATCTTTTGCAAGATTCTCTTACAAAAATAGTTTCTTCTACAGAGCCATTAAAACAAAAAAACACTGAATTAAAAATTCAAATAGAAGGTCTTTCAGCAAAAATAGCTCACCTACAAGAAAATTTATTTTCAGTGCTACAAAACTCAGCAGATTTTGGAATATCTGAAAATACAGTTGCAGAATGTTATAAAAAATTAGTGAATATTATTTCCCAACAAGAAAAAGAAATTGAAACTTATTTTCAAAAGAAGCAAGAAGAAGAAAAACTTTTAGAAAAAATAATTGGTAGCTTAGAACAATTAGCTAAAGAAAAAGAAAATAGAAATAAAGAAAAGACAGCTTCTGAGCAAAGATTAAGGGAGGTTTTAAACAATTCATGTTTTGAAAATCAAAAGGAAGCCAAAAAAGCAAAACTTCCTCAAGAAGTATTTACAGAATTTGAAGATAACATAAAACAGTGGCAAAAAAATATTACAGAAACTGAAACCTTATTAAAAAAAGAAAAATCTAATTTAGAAGGAACAAAAGAAGAAACACAGGAAAAACTTTTACAAAGTCAAAATGAAAGTAAAAATATCAATACAGCCATTTCAGAAGAACAAGAACTTTATAAAAAATTTATTACAGAAAAGGAGCAACGTACTTCTAAATTAAATCAGTGGCACGAATTAGAAAAAAAGCGACTTAAACTTGCTCAACAAGATACTTTGTATCGTCAACTTTACGAAGATATTTCAGGAAAAAACACTAAAACAAAAAAAATTGCTTTAACAACTTGGGTCTTGGGGGTTTATTTAGATGAAATTGCCACCTATGCCAATAGCCGTTTAAATAGAATTTCAGAGGGAAGATATACTTTGCTAATGAACCAATCTAAAACTTCAGGCAATGGAGCAAAGGGTTTAGAATTAGAAGTATTCGACTCTTTTACAGGAAAAGAAAGACCTTGCAACACCCTTTCTGGTGGCGAAATATTTATGGCATCCATAAGCTTAGCCTTAGCTCTTACGGATGTGGTTAGCAATAAAGCTGGAGGAATTACCCTAGATTCTTTGTTTATTGACGAAGGCTTTGGCTCTTTAGATGAAGCTTCTTTGGAAAAAGCATTATGGATTTTAGATGAAATAAGGGACAGTCGGTGTATCGGCCTTATTTCCCATGTTTCAGAGATGAAAAGTCGAATTCCCTATCGCCTAGAAATTGTGAAAACTCCTTCTGGTTCTAAAATCTGTCCCTTTGTAGAATCTTAATCTGCTACAATTTTATTAAAAATGCCTTACCTGCAGGCACCTCTAGAATAAGTTCTCCATCTTTTATTTGACCTCTAATGGCTTGACCTAATTCATCTTGAGAAGGCAAAGTTAGAGTTGCAAAAGATTCTCCAAAAATATCCAGTGGCAAATTAATTTTTCTGTCTTGGTTATCAGCTGAACAAACTGTAATCCATAAATCTTCGGGAGTAAATCTAGCATAAGAAAAAACATAATCATTATCCCAAAGAACTTTAAATCCACCATCTAAAAAAACTTTTTCAGTGGTTTTAATTTTTGCCAACGTAGAATAAATTTTCCAAGCTTCAGTTCCTTCAATATCCTTTGACCAAGGCATAGGATATCGGCAACCTTCATTTGAATCAATTCGACCATCAATTTCTGCTTCATCACCATAATAAACATTTGCACATCCAGGTAAAGTAAAAAGCATTATAGCCGCACCACGACAAGCGTCTTTTGAAATATTAGGATTATTGTGGAAACGTGGAACATCGTGGCTATCTATTAAGTTGAACTGAACTTGGCGAATTGCAAAGGGCAGTTTAGAAAGAAAACCAGTAATTCTTTGAGAAAGATCCTTTGCAGTCATTTTATATTTTATTTCTTTTAACTCTTGACACCTAGAATTAAATAAATCTGATTCCCCATAGAACTGTCTAATTGGGCGACAAGAACCAAAATAATTCATAGGAGAATCCCATTCATCTCCATTTAGGTATTCGCTACAATCAGTCCAATCCTCTGCCAAAACATAAGCCTGAGGATTTTCTTCTTTTATGCTAGCATTTATTTCTGGCCATACTTCATGATGTAACTGAATTTCGTCATTACGAGCCATAACATCTGCCACATCAAATCTCCAACCATCTATGGAATATGGGGGCTTTAACCATTTTTTTACCAAAGAATCTGAATCTCGGTAAAGGCGATTTCTAAGTTTTTGGGAAGTATAATTTAAGGTTGGTAAGGTTGCAACATCCCACCATGCCTTGTAGGAATTATCTTCTTTGAAGAAGTAATAACTTCTTTCTTCTGAATCTGGATTATTGTAAGCTCCTTGATTTTTTGGGAAAAAAGTACCATCTCTATTAAACCACTTGTTTGCAATTCCAGTGTGATTTATCGATACGTCTAAAATCAATTTCATCCCATTTTTATGCAATTCATTAGATAAATCTGCCAAAGCCTTATCTCCACCAAAATGGGGGTCTACTTGAAAATAGTCTAAGCAATCATATTTATGAATTGTTGCAGCATAAAAAATAGGGTTTAAATATAAAGCTGTAACACCTAGTTTCTTTAAATAAGGAATTTTTTGAATGATTCCTTCTAAATCCCCACCATAAAAATCTAAGCAATGGGCTTTTTCATAATCTTGAGGAACAGCGTTCCAATCTTTAATTTGTTGAGTTGGAAATCCATCAAAAATATATTCATCATCTTTAACGTCATTATCAGGATTTCCATTGCAAAATCTTTCTGGAAAAATCTGATAAAAAACTGCGTTCTTTACCCATTCTGGTTGCTTGTAATCCGTAAGAATTCTAAAATCTCTAGATTCATCTGGAATATATGTTGTAATACCAGCTTCTGTATAATAATAAATACAATCTTTTGTTAATAAATAAAATTGATACCTAAGTTCTTTTTCCCAAATTTGAACTTGAGCTTCGTATCTGAGTAAGCCATTTTTCTTTTGCTTACATTCCATTTTTTTCAGTTGTTCTACTCCGTTAAGTTTTCCTCGCAATATTACGCTAGTAACTGGAGCTTTTTCTGACAACTGAATAGCTAAAGTAATCTTTTCACCTTTTTGGGGCAATGGATTACTTACAAACCAACATGAACCATCACTATAGACGCTATTTAACCAAGTATTAGAATTATTCATAAAAAAAAGAATATCATGCCACAAAACATATGTCAAATTCACTTATTATATTTTACATAATTATTCAACGCTGTTTACCTTTTTTTTGTTTTTTACTATTATTGTTTCATGATTGAAGTAATTAACCTAGAAAAAACTTTTAGAACTTCTAAGAAATTTCCAGGGCTAAAAGGGGCTATAAAAAGTTTATTTACAAAAGAATATACAGAAAAAAAAGCAATAAATAATATTTCTTTTTCAATTCCTGATGGACAAATTACAGGATACATTGGTTCTAATGGAGCAGGGAAATCAACTACAATAAAAATTATGACAGGAATTCTAACCCCTACAAATGGGAAGGTTTTAGTTGAAGGAAAAGAACCATATAAATGTAGAGAAGAAAATGCCAAAAACATAGGTGTAGTTTTTGGTCAAAGAACTCAACTTTGGTGGGATTTGCCACTTTGTGAAAGTTTTACAATTTTACAAAAAATATACGAAATACCAGAAATTGAATTCAAAGAAAGGTTAGATTATTTTACTGAGCTTTTAGGCTTAGACGAATTTTTTATGCAACCTGTTAGAACCTTATCCTTGGGGCAACGAATGAAAGCTGATTTAGCAGCTTCCTTATTGCATAATCCTAAAATTCTATTCTTAGATGAACCAACTATTGGGTTGGATGTACTTGTAAAAGAAAGGGTACGAAAAGCAATAAAAGAAATAAATGAAAAATACGGTACCACAATTATTCTAACAACCCATGATATGCAAGACATAGAGCAACTTTGCCAAAGAATTATTTTAATTGATCAAGGAAAAATTGTTTACGATGGCAACCTTGAAAACTTAAAAAAACAATATGGTGACGAAGGTCGTATAGTGTTGCGCCTTGATTCAGATGAAAAAGAATGTACTCCAGAAAAAATACAGAGTTTATTCAAAAAAAATATTGTTGCAACATTTAATTCAGATGGGGCCATAGTCGTTACCTTTAACCTTAAAGATTACACAGCTTCTAAAATATTGCAAAAGCTTTTAGGAACTTTTAAAGTTGCTGATTTTTCTGCTGAAGGTGCAAGTATAGAAAACATTGTAAAGAAAATTTATCGGGATGCAGAATAAAATGAAATCTAAAAGTACATATAAACATCATAAATTTAATCTTTCAATATATTTACCCTTTGCTTCCTGTAAATTCCAAGAATATTTAGCCTACAGAGCTAATGTTTTTATGTTTCTTATTGGGGACATATTGAAAATTTTATGTATGTACTTTTTGTGGAAAGCTATTTTTGTTTCTAGTGGCCAAGACATACTAAAAGGTTTTTCTTTGCCAGATATGATAACATATCTTTTATTAAGCATAAGCACTGCAAGTTGTATTCCTCAAGACACAGGTCAAATTGTTACAGAAATAAAAAATGGTTCAATCGTAATGACCTTGATTAAACCTATTTCCTACAGACTTAAAACATATTTTACTTCTCTTGGAGATACAATTTATACAATTATTTTCTTAATGATACCCTGTCTTATAGCAAGTTTTATAATCAATTATATCTACGGTAACTTATCTGTATACACTGTATATGGAATATTACTTTTCATTATATCTTTTTGTTTTTCCATGTATATTAATATGTGTTTGAATTTTCTTTTAGGCTGTATGACTTTTGTTACCTTAAATATATGGGGAATTCTTCAAATTTATAGGGCAATAAATCAGTTACTTTCAGGGGTGTTAATTCCTTTAGTATTTTTTCCAGAATGGGCAAAGAATATAATCAATTACCTCCCTTTCGCATCCATAATTTCTACACCAATAAACATTTTTTTAGGAAAATACACTGGAGTGGTTGCACTACAGGCTATTGTTTTACAAATAATTTGGATGCTACTTTTACATATTTCTACTGAAATCACTTGGCGGGCCGTAGTAAAACGGCTAGTTGTTCAAGGAGGTTAATATGAAAGGAAGGCAAGCCTTAAAAATATATTTTGCATACACAACTCAATATCTAAAAACTTTAATGACTTATCGCATAGATTTTATTTTTGGATTAATCGGCTTTTTTTTGCTTCAAACCTGTGGCGTTGTTTTTGTAACCCTTATTTTTGATTCAATTCCCCAACTAGAAGGTTGGAACTTTCATCAAGTTCTTTTTATCTATGGCTTAGCTCAAATTCCCAGAGGCTTGGATCATATTTTTACAGATAACCTTTGGATATATGCTTACTGGGCTATTTCCCAAGGTGAAATGGACAGAATTTTACTTAGACCTATAAATCCTTTGTTTCAAGTTATTATGGAAAGATTTCAACTTGACGGTATTGGGGAACTTTTAATTGGAATTGTTCTTTTGGTCTATGCTGCTATAAATCTAGCAATAGATTTTTCTGTAATACAAATTCTTTTGCTAATTTTGCTAGTTATTTCCGGGACCCTTGTTATAACTTCAATTAAATTAATAACCTGCTCTATTGCCTTTTGGAAAAAAAGATCTGGTCCCTTTGTTCAAGTTGCCTATGAATTTAACCAATTTTGCTACTACCCCATATCAATTTATAACAAAGGCATTCAATTTTTTTTAACATTTATTATTCCCTTTGCCATTACATCCTATTACCCAGCAACTTGGCTTTTAGGCATAGAAGGTCCACTTAATGGAGTAATAATGCCTTTGGTCGTTGCCTTTGTTTTTATATCCCTTTCTTATAGCGTTTGGAAAATCGGATTAAATCATTACGAAAGTGCAGGAAACTAAATTATTTCAATTATTTCAATTATTTTTTTACCTAATATGCACAAGGTTTTTTGTCGATAGTTGAATTATGGAAATAATCAGCTATTTAAATGACCGACAAGTTTCAGCAAAAACTTCTTATCGCCCAATAAAAATACCTAGGAGTAATAGAACTTCAACTGAATATGCTATTGCTACAACAGGTTATTTTCCTTTAAATACAAGTACTCAATCTAGAGGAAAAGCAGTTAGCATATATTTAGATGGTTTTATTAAAACTGCGTTTTTCTTTATTACAAAACGCTTTTATTTAATATTAGCACTATGCTTTTCCATTGCTTTAGGGATAGTTATTCCCTATGGAATTAGTAGCATATTTCATTATAGTGAAAGTATAGCTAAACCTATAACATTAGAATATCTTTCACCCTCTGAGATTGAAGTTTTAGATGAAGCTATGGAAAGATTTGCCCTAGTTGCATCAGAAGAAATAGATTTAGCAGGAAATATTTTAGGCGCAGACATTTCTATAGCGGATATAAATTATCGGGAACCAGTAACTTTTGAATCTTATACTGTAAAAGCAGGAGATACCATATCAGGTATTTCATTAAAATTTGGTCTAAGAAATATTTCTACATTGATTGGTATAAATGAAATCAGTAATGTAAGGCAACTTCGCTCTGGACAAAAGCTTACAATACCTTCTATTGATGGTTTAAGTTATACAGTTAAAGCTAATGATACCATTGCAGGTCTTTCTGTAAGATATGACATAACTGTAGAAGATATACTTGATGTAAATGATTTATCTTCAACACAATTACTAGAAGGTCAAAAATTATTCATTCCAGGTGCCAAGCTAGACGAAACCACATTAAAAAAGGCAATGGGGGAATTATTCGTGTATCCTATTTCTGGAAACTGGAGATTAACATCTAAATTCGGTTCACGAAAAGATCCTTTTACAGGAGTTCCATCTTCCCACACAGGAATAGACTTAGCAATTTCGCAGGGAACTCCAATAAAGGCTTCAATGAGTGGAAAAATAATTGCAGTAGGTTTTACCAATGTATACGGAAATTATGTTATAATTGACCACGAAAATGGCTACCAAACATTATACGCTCATATGTATAAGCCTTGTCCTCTAAAAAAAGGACAACGTGTAAACCAAGGTACCCAAATCGGTCAGGTTGGAAATACAGGTTATTCCACAGGTCCGCATCTACACTTTACCGTCTATAAAAATGGTAAATTGATAGATCCATTAACTGTATTAAAATAACTAGGTAAAGTTTTACCTAGTATTTGCATCGGAAAATATTTTCCTTGGAGAAGTGATAAAGCCTTTTGTAAAAATAAAAAGTAGAGGCTTTATCTAAAGTTTGCGTTACAAACTTTGAATATATTGCTGTTTCTCATTATATTACGAAACAGCGTTAAAAAGTCGTTCTTTATTTTACATACGACTTTTTATACGAGAAGTGATAAAGCCTTTTGTAAAAATAAAAAGTAGAGGCTTTATCTAAAGTTTGCGTTACAAACTTTGAATATAAGGCTGTTTCTCATTATATTACGAAACAGTGTTAAAAAGTCGTTCTTTATTTTACATACGACTTTTTATACGAGAAGTGATAAAGCCTTTTGTAAAAATAAAA
>JAGAOP010000008.1 GCA_017623685.1 Spirochaetaceae bacterium | reverse complement strand
GAAGGATCTTCCAGATTTTTCTGATATTGATTCTACTCCTAGCGATGATTCGGTGGCTTTTGCCTCTGATTCTCTTTCCGATGAACCTTCCTTCGAGAATTCAACTTTAGATTCAGAAGGGTCTGACACTGATTTAAACGATCTTCCAGATTTTTCTGATATTGATTCTACTCCTAGCGATGATTCGGTGGCTTTTGCCTCTGATTCTCTTTCCGACGAACCTTCCTTCGAAGATTCAACTTTAGATTCAGAAGGTTCTGACACTGATTTGAATGATCTTCCAGATTTTTCTGATGACAATTTTGAGGAAGAAAATGGTTTTTCAGGTGAATATTCTCTTGAAGATTCATCTGTGTATGAATCTTCTTTGCCTGATTTTAATAAGTTTGAATTACCAGACTTTGATGATCCAGTTCAAAATGTGGGCTTTAATTCTAGTTATGATTCTGGACTGTTTAATGAAAATGACTTTGATGACCCAGCCTTTCAAGAACAACCTATTAATAGTTCAGGAGGGGCCATAGATTTTTCTGGATTGTATGACGAACCACAGGAGGATATTTACCCTCCTGAAAAAGAAAAAAAACATAGGAATACAGGAGCTGTTATTACTTGCGTAGTTTGTGCAATCATTTGTTTAGCATCTTTGTTGTTTATTTTGTTTTTCTTACCAAGCCAAATCAATATTGATGTTTCCAGAAAAACTCCAAAAGAAAAAGACGTTAATCTTGAAGTCCAAGAAAATATTGTTTCTCCAGCTCCAGAGGCAATAGAAGAACTTCCACCTCAGCCTGAACCAAAAGAAGACGTTATTGTTGTAGCAGAAACTCCAGCTGTAGTTCCTGTTCCACCACCAGAACCAGAAAAAAAACCAGAGCCTGTTAAATACAAGATTAAATGGGGCGACACCTTGTGGGATTTAGCAGATTCCTATTATAACAATCCTTGGTTTTACAAAAAAATTGCAGAAGCAAATGGAATTTCTAATCCTGATTATATAATTTCTGGAACTTATATTACAATTCCCCCAAAATAGAGGAGAATTATGAAATCAAATTCAATTTGGGCAGCCTTTGCTGCCCTATTTTTTCTTTTTTGCTTTCTGGGTTGTTCTAAAGTAGATCACAACTCTCCAGAAGGGAGATTTGGTAAAGATAAATATTATTTTTTAGCTTTACAAAGTTTGCAGGAAGACAATGAATCCCAAGCAGTTCGATATTTAAAAAAGGGAATTAAACATTCTTCTGATTTTTTTGCTCGCAAATCCATGGAAAAACTTAGCACCATGGGAACAGTCAACGAAAGAATTTCTACCTCTGCAAATTATTACAAAAAATACAACGACCAACAAGCGTTGTTGCGTTATGTTCAAGAATTATTCAACGGGAAAGATTATAAAAAAATTATTTCCTTAACAGATAGTCTTCCTGAAAACTCAGAAGCTGAACTTTTTTATTTTAGACTTGCTTCTGTAGCAGAAGGAAAATATTCTATCTTTAATGGAGAAATTGAAGACTGGTTCCTGCATAATCCATTTTCTTCATTTCATAAAGAATTTTACACTAAATACCTTTCTTTTTTATCTGATTCCATATCACAAAATACTTTATTACAGATTCAAATCAGACTTTCTGTTTACAACGGTGATGTTACAAAAAATTATTCACATTATACAGAAGCACAAAAACGTTTTTTAACCTTGTTTTCAACTATTACAGATAAAATACAATGGCTTGCTGAACAATCTTCTTTTCTACTGATAGATATTGGTAAGTCTTTGGTTTTTGGTGGGGGTAACACATTAAACAGTGCTGAATTATTCAATGCCGCAGGGAATTATGCTTTAGAAAATAAAAATGAGGTAGCTGCCTTTTTTTTATTTTTTTATTCAGCAAGACTTTTTGATAGAGTTTCTAGCAAATATACAGAAAAAGCGATAAATAATTTTTACACTGCTATTAATTGTGCTCCCCTTCCAGAAAATTACGATAACGCCCTATGGTATTATTTTACCACCAGTTTAAAGGTTTCTCCAGAAAAAGCTATAAATTCTTTAAAAAAATTTGTTGCCACAATTCATGATCCTTGGTATTACGCTGATTTTTTTGATACATTAATTTATCGTCTCATTACAGATAGGCAGTGGGAATACATTATTAGCGTATATAATTTAATAAAAGAATACGCTGATCCGGAAACAATTTCTAAATACGCATATATTTCAGGGCGTTTGTTGCAAAATGGTTTTATTTCTACAGGAACAATAAGTTGGAATAATGCACAAGAACTTGCAAAAGAACATTTTGCTGTTGCATATGCTCCAGGAGGGAATTTATATTACCGAATTCTTTCTGCATATCATTTGGGAATTCCTCAAGAAACCTTTGAACAAAATATTTATCAAACTAAATTAATTCAAGATCACAAGCCAAATCCTGATTTAGAAAAATTATTAGATGGCTACATAGCTTTTTACTTACCTGAAGAAATTTTTCCCTTGTGGCAAAAAAATTACAGTGACTTAAGTTTAGAAAAAGAAGCTCAAGCTGCAGAATTTTTAGCACAACAGCATGTTCATAAATATTCAACCCAAGCAATGCGAATTACTTCTAATGCTATTCACCACTCAGACAGCCAACCTACAAAAGAAATTTTTTGTTTAGCTTATCCGAGACTATTTTCACAAGAAATGGAAGAAGTATGTGAAGAATTTGAGCTAGATGAATATTTATTTTACGCTTTAGTACGAAGTGAAAGTTTTTTTGACCCAGTTGTTTATTCATACAAAGGAGCTCAAGGCTTAACTCAGTTAATGCCACTTACAGCAGGAGATATTGCAAAAAAACTTAAACTGAAGGATTATGATTTAGCTGATCCTAAAACAAACCTTCGCTTTGGTGGCTCCTATCTATCCGATCTTATCAAAAGAACTGATAATTTCATATTAGATGCATTGTCAGCATATAACGCAGGATTGAAAAGGGTTAGAAACTGGAAAGAAATTTCACCAAGGATTCCTCAGGATTTATTTTTAGAAATGATGCCTTTCTCTGAAACAAGGGAATATGGTCGCAAAATTACATCTGCAGCAGTAATTTATGCCATTTTATATTATGACATTAGTTATAGCCAAGTAGTTACTGAAATAATGAGCTATTAATTTCCAAAACAGATGTTACTTTGAACTAGCAATCCAAATTCCTTTCCAAGATTCCATATTTGGTGGCGAATTTAATAGTTCTTTGCATTTTAGATAATATCTTGAAGATACTTCATCTTGAGTTTGCAAAGCGTAAAAAATATCTTTAGCCTGCTGAAAATTTCCAGAATAAAAATATCTTAGACCTTTATCAAATTCTCTTAAAATTTGTTGCCGTTTTTCATATTCGTCTAAGGACATTGGCTCGTAAACCACAACAGGTTCTTTTTTTCCAACAACTGTTGCACGGGCTAATTCTCTAAATTTGAGTTTTATACCACAAGCTTCGGCTTCTTGTTTCGTAGACTGGGAACACATGCAATACGTGCCAAATTCTTTATTTAATCCTTCTAGCCTAGAAGCTAAATTTACTGCATCTCCAAGCATTGTGTAATCAAAGCGACTTCTTGAACCCATGTTTCCAACAACTGCGTCTCCTGTATTTATACCTATACGCATTTTAAATGTCTTTTTAGCTCGAACTTCTAAGTCGTGGCGAATTTCATCAAGTTTTTTTTGGCAAGCAACAGCAGCCTCTAAAGATCTTCTACTGTGATCACTTTGTTCTACAGGGGCATTCCAAAAAGCAATAATTGCATCACCTTCGTATTTATCTATTGTACCACCACTTTCAAGAATTATATCAGTCATTGCAGAAAGATAATCATTTAGTAAAGCAGTTAATTCTTCTGGAGCTAAATTTTCTGAGATACTTGTAAACCCCTGAACATCAGAAAAATAAATGCTGATACGTCGTCTTGTTCCACCTAAAGAAAGTCTTTCTGGATGAGAAATAAGGTCATCTATTACAGCTGGACTTAAATATTGCTTGAATGCAGCCTTTATATATCTGCGTTGCCGACCTTCCTGTCTATAGGAAACAATTACTGCAACTATAAAACTTAGTACCAAAGAACTTAAAGGGCTAACCATTGGAATAATGTTTCCCATAGCAAAAGATGTATACCCTATTCCAACAAAAAAAATACAAATGAATAAAAAGCATAATGTTGCAATAAAAACATTAAAATGCTTAATTCGGAACATTTCAGCCACAGAAATAGGAACGCTACCTAAAATAGCCGAAATTAAAACCAATATTACTAAAACAAAAAACGGAGAAGGTTTTAAAAATGAATCTTGCAAGTAATTATCTAAAAATGTAATGTGAACTCCAACCCCAGGATAAGTTGCAGAAATAGGCGTACTACAAATATCAAATAACCCTGGAGCATAAAATCCAAAGAAAACATACATATCTTCAAACATTTTAGGGTCAAGTAAAGGTTCTTTACCTTCTTGAATAGCATAATAACTTTGCAAAATTTGACCTGCACTGTAGGGAACATAATTTTCCAAAGAATTTTGAAATCTTAAATATCTACCTTCTTTTGGTTCTGTTAAAGGGTCTGGAATTTCTTCTCCTGCAGCAAAAAGAGGGGCCAGTCCCAAGGTGGGAATATAGTAAGAACCATATTTTCTGTAAGCAGAAGCCCTACGAATTGTTTTATCTGAGTCTGAGGTACTTGTAATGCTACCAAGTACAGCTGTTGTCTTTGAAATTTCATCTATGGGGAATAACATTGGTTCAGTACCGAATTCATTTCCAAAAGAAACAGGAGGTAATGGAGCCGATTCCTTCCATTCTGTTTTATTACCATGCTGTTGGTCAAAAAATACTGTTTGAACAACCCGCCCATAGTCTGAACAAAATTGAGCAAAGGTTGCATCATCCTCTGGACCGAAAACAGAAGGTTCAGTAAACAACACATCAAATGTTACCGCTGCCGCATTTCCTAAATTAAAAAAATCCACAATTTGACCATATGCCTTTCTTTCCCAGGGCCAACTCCAACCAAATTCCTGATTTGCCCAATCTATACTATCCTGATCTACAAGAATTACTGCAATTTCATCAGAAGGACGATTATAAGAAGCTGTATGAACCATTCTGCTGTCATACAATATATTTTCTAACCTTTGAAATACTCCAAGGCTGTTAAGTACTAAAACCAAAGCACTTACAGTAATTGATATTACAACTGTACGAAAAATAAATCTCTTCATCCTTTCTCCAAGTTATTCCGTTACTATGTTCATTTTATCATTAAATCGTTCTATACGGATTTCAGGAATTTTTACTTCATCGTAATCACGAAGAGCTTTTTTTACCTTCTTTAATCTGGATTTTGCAGATGGGTGAGTTGAAGCAAAACCACCAGAGGAATTTGGCTGTTTTTCTTCTAACACTTCTAGCATAGAAATCATGGCATAAGGATTATACCCTGCTTCATTTAGGATCTCTAAGGCAACTTCGTCCGCATCATATTCTTGGGATTTAGAATAACCAGTTTCCACCATGGTAGAAACCATAGAATTGACAGTTTCGCCAAAGGATTCCATAACATCATCAATTTCCCCATCGGATAAAGCTGTCAATGTTGCTCCAGCCAAAGTGGTGGCAGCATTTGTCCATCGGCTTGATTTTATAGAAGATATACCATGTTGTAACTGCACATGGGCAATTTCATGGGCCAAAACTGCGGCCAAGGCATCTTCGCTAGTTGCACATTCCAACAAGCCACGAGTTACAAGAATATGTCCTCCTGATGTTGCAAATGCATTTATTTGAGTTGTGTCTAGAATTGCCACATGGTAACCATTATAAACCTCTGAACGATTTGAATTGATTACTAAAACTTGACAAACCTTATTTACATAATCCGTCATTGTTTCATTTTCATACAAGTCATATGTTCCAAGAATCTGAGCTGCAACAGAACGACCAATATAATATTCTTGAGATGGTGTAATTGGCGAAGAAGCTTCTGAAACAGCAGATACAGAGGAACCTGCTGCTTCTAATAAAGGATTATCTGTTATAGTTCCAACTAAACTAGTTACTTGACCTGCAAAACCCATTATTGCACAAGAAAAGCTAAACAATGAAAAAATAAGTAGTCCTAAAATACAAAATATTCTATTTTTCATTCTGAAGCTCCTAAAAGTTGTCCTTCTAAAATAAATTCTAGTAAAGTATCCTTTTCAATATTTTTTTCTTCTATTCCGTCTACAAGGGAATAAAAAGATTCCAAGGAACTTCCGCTATATAATTTTTCTACTTCAGCAGAAAATCCTTTTCCAGCCAATGCAATTTCATCAGCAGAAGCATCAATGGAAAAAAGACCTTCGTTTAAGATTATTTTCTTTTTTGTTAAACTTGATAAAGGAACCCAACCTGTAACAGAAGAATCCTCTTTTTTTTCTACTTTAACCCATTTCCCTTTTTCTTCTAGAATTTTAACTTGAGTACCATAAGGAATCGAGCCTATTTCGCTTGCAAAAAAACCTGTTCCAGATTTTAAAACAGTTTCTTTTACATTCACATACATTGAATCCCCTGCTCTCGCCCAAAGGTTTAAACTAAAAAAACAAAAAGTAAAAAGAAGTATGCAAATTTTTTTATTCATAACTCTTTCTCCAATAAAGTTGTTTTAATACTATAACACATTTTTGTCATTTTGTCTTGTTTTTGTAATATTTGCAAATAATAAACTTTTTTCTGTCTAAAACCCAGCATACTTTTTTATAGATTTAAAAAAAAACTACAGACCAATCTTTTAGAATCGATCTGTAGCATATTCAAAAAAACGAACAAATATTATTTTGATATTTTAGAATAATCTGTTACTACTTTTACATTAGGGAAATAAAGATTCATCAATTCTATTCCGTTGGAATCAATCATTTCTTCGATATAATCATTGAACATTTCTTCTTTTGAATCATAGTATGAATCACCTTCGTTGTAATCATACAAATCTTCTAACACATAAAGAAACTCATCGATTAAGTCAGAAGTAAAACAAGCAAAATCATCCATCACATCCAAATCTTTTACTGGAGCATTACTTAAATCAGCCATAATTGAATTAATTAATTCTGAATCAGAAACAACTTCTGATAAACTTTCTTTTGTGTATTCAGGATCTTCATTAATATCGTAAATATCTAAGTTATACAAATAATAGGCAACATCTTCAGATTTTTCTATAAAAACTTCTGAAACAACATCGAATTTGTTAAAAGAATCAACTACATTTTTTAGTTCTTTTTCCATAACCTTGTACAAATTCAAAGGAAAAGAAAAAGTTTCTTCAGAGTTATATTCTGGATATGGAAGCATAATGTAGCCTTCTTCTACTTCAAATCCAGCATACTTTTTTGTACCACAAGATACAAAAACCAACATTCCAATCATAACCAATAATACGATTGAAAGACATTTTGTTTTCATAGTAAACTCCTATTTTTTAGGCATTTTCCGCCATATTTAAAATCAAAGCGATTAACTCATCCAACTTATCATGGGTCAATAAAGGATTTAGCAATGTAAATTTTAAGTGAACAAATCCATTATAAACTGTTTGACCTATTACAACACCTTGCTGATGAATAAGTTGTCGACGAATTTTTTTATTTAATGTATCTGCATCCAGTTTGTCAGAGGCTTGAGGTAAAACTCTAAAAACAACTGAACTAATTTCTGGCTTTACAGTTACTTCAAATTTTGGGTTTGATGCAAGATTTGTATAAAAATATTCAGCATTTTCGATACAAGTTGAAATCATTTCTGACCAACCATTTTTTCCTCTAACCTGAAACGCTAGCCAAACCTTTAATGCATCAAATCGCCTTGTTGTTTGCATAGATTTACCAACAAGATTTGTATATCCATCTTCTTCGTCTTCTTCACGGTTAAGATAATCCGCATGAAGAGTTAATGCTTCAAAATTATTACCATTTTTTACAAGAATAGCACTACAACTAATTGGCATTACAAACATTTTATGGAAATCCACTGTAATTGAATCGCACAAACTTAAGTCGCCAATTCTACAGCGATATTTTTCTGACATTATAACGCCACTTCCATATGCTGCATCAGCATGTAGCCAGACTCCATACTTTTTGCAAAGTTGACTAATTTCTTTTACAGAATCTATGCTACCATAATCTGTAGTTCCAATGGTCGCCACAACACAAAATGGAATATTACCCTGCTCCACATCTTGTACCATTAAGCGTTCCAATTCAGCAACATCCATTTTTTGATTTAAATCTACAGGAACCTTAACTACACCTTCGTAACCTAACCCTAAAAGATGACAACTTTTTTCCATGGAAAAGTGGGAAATTTCCGAAGTATAGAGCCTTAGTTTTTTGTAATTATCTGGTAAACCATGTTTTTTAACATCATGACATAGTTTTGTGTTGCAAAACCAATCTCTTGCCAACATAATTCCAGTAAGATTTGATTGTGAACCTCCAGATGTAAAAGAACCATCTGAACCTTTGCTATAACCAAAAAGTTTACATAGCATATCGATAACTTCTAGCTCAATTTCTGTTGCTACAGGAGATTGATCCCAAGAATCCATTGATTGGTTAAAAGTGGAAATAATAAGTTCTGCAGCTATTGTTTCGATAAGCGAAGGTCCATGAAGGTGAGCTAAATAATCTGTAGAAGAAGTTTTCAAAAAATAAGGTAATACTTTTTCTTTTAAGAGACTAGAAACAGCACCTAACCCAAGACCTTTTTCTGGAAGCAAATTTTCTACATGAATAGCTTCTTTTAATTCTTGTGGCGAAAGACCAATGTAAGCCTTATCATTGTTTATCGAAGAAACAATGTCATCAATAATTTGGTGTAACAACTGAGAATATGCATTTGAAGATTTTTTTTCATCAGTTAAAAAATAAGGATCATTAATCCTGTTATCATTTTCCACGGGAATCAATCTCCAAGACAACTTGCTCAAAAATATCCAACATAATGTTTATGTCTTCCATTGTAATATTTAAGGCACAAAGGCATCGCATTACAGAACCATTTCGACCGCCTTTTTCCATTACAAGTTTCCGCTCAAAGCATCCTTTTTGTACTGCAGCAGCGATTTCTCCACTTGCAGGCAAAGATCCAAGGGAATCAGGCTTTCCTTTTGGGTCAACAAATTCACAACCCATCATTAAACCTTTTCCTCGAATATCACCAATTATTGAAACCTTTGATTTTAGTATGTTAAGTCTTTCTCGGATATAATCCCCTTTTTTGACTACATCAGCTAAGAATTCTGGCTTTGAAACTCGATTCATTACCACGGTTCCAGCCTTCATTGCCAACTGATTTCCTCTAAAAGTACCGGCGTGAGCTCCTTGAGTCCATTTATCTAGCTTTTTGTTGTAAATTACAACTGCTAAAGGCTGAGAACCACCAATAGCCTTTGAAGCTAAAATTACATCAGGAACAATATCTGCATATTCAAAAGCAAAGAATTTTCCAGAACGACCAATTCCACATTGAATTTCATCTACAATCATTGGAATGTCTAATTCCTGAGTTACACGCCGAATTGTTTTCAAAAACTCTATAGGTGCAGGAATAACACCTCCTTCACCTTGTATTGGTTCAATGATTACAGCAGCAGGTCGTGTAATTCCACTTTCTGGATCTTTTAGTATATGTTCAAAATATGCGGCAGCAGCCTTTTCTCCAGCTTCGCCACCTAAACCAAAAGGACAGCGATATGAATATGGGTATGGCAAAAAGTGGACATCTGGCATAAGAGCATTTACTTTTATCTTAGCAGAAAGATTTCCTGTTAAAGACAAAGCTCCATGACCCATTCCGTGGTAACCACCACTAAAACTAATCACAGAAGATCGCCCTGTAGCTGTTTTACAAAGTTTTATAGCAGCATCTACAGCATCTGTACCAGATGGACTACAAAATTGAACCTTTGCATTTCCTTGCAATTCTTTTGGTAACAATGACAAAAGTGTTTGAGTAAATGTATCTTTTGTAGGAGTTGTTAAATCAAGTGTGTGAAGAGGAGCATTGCAGCTTATCATATCAATCATTGCTTGATTGATTTCTGGATCATTGTGCCCTAATGCAAGGGTACCTGCACCACAAAGAAAATCAAGGTATTTATTTCCCTCGACATCCTCTACCCAAGAACCATTGGCTGTTTTTAAAGCGAAAGGAAACTTCCTAGGGTAGCTTCTAGCATTGGATTCTACATCTTCCTGACGATCCAAATAAAATTTGTTGGTAACCTTAGATTCGGTCTTAACCATACTGCATTCTCCATTACCGGTGGGGTTTGCCGCTAAAACGCGACAGTCTTATCTTTTTAACCTCTCTTGCTTTTGCTAGCAGAATAATAACCAACTATAAGACATTTTAAGCCTATTTGTCCAGTAGTTTTTAGCAGTAATATGGCTTAATTGCAAAAAAAACTGCCATTATGAAAAAAAAGGACTTTTTGCAAATGCAAAAAGCCCTTTTTGAAAATAAAAAAACAAAAAAGTTATCTTACGCCTTTTAGCGCAATAATTTCTTCAAATGAAAAAACCTTATCCATATCCAAAATAATAATGAATTTATCATCTTTTTTTCCAATTCCACGAATATATTCACCTGGAATGGTATTACCAAATTTTGGAGCGTCCTCTATATTACAATCGTCTATTTCAATAACTTCTTCTACGCCATCAACTATTGCCCCAAAAGCAATAATAGATTGAACTGTTTCTTCGTTAATGGTTTCTGATTTAGCAATTTCAAGGATAATAATTCTAGTATCCTTTGTTGGCTCCACAGAACTCATATTGAATTTAGTTCTAAGATTTACAACAGAAATACCTTCTCCACGAGAACTAATTAATCCTTCTACATATTCTATTGTACAGGGCAATCTAACAGGAGCTGAATACTCTAATATTTCTTGAACCTGAGAAACATCTACTGCATACAGTGCATCTTGCAAATAAAAAGATAAAAACTGACGGGCCATCATCACTCCTCTTCCAAAGAAAGATTTTCATCCTCTAAACCTTGATTTTGTTCTTCCTGACTATCTTCCACATTTTCGCCTTCAGAATCTGTTTCTGGGGAATCAAAATCACTGTCTTCAATGTTTTCTACGGATTCTTCTTCAGATTTCTCCATTAAAAGAGTGGGATTAATTTCTTCAAAGGATAATGCTTTATCAATATTTAAAACTATTACAAATCGATTATCTATTTCCCCAATTCCACTAATAAATTCAGCAGCAATGCTATTTCCAACTTCTGGGGGTGGCTCTTTTTTAGAAGAATCCAATTCTACAACTTCATCTACCGCGTCTACAATCATTCCAAAAACGATTTGCCCCTCTGTATTGGAATTTTCTGAAATCGAATCAATTTCTACAACTACAATTCTAGTGTCTCTTGTAGGCTCAAGAAATTCAAATCCAAATTTTTGACGAAGATTAATAACAGAAATACTCTGACCCCTAGAACGAATCAAACCAGCAACAACAGGGTCAGGACATGGCAATTCCTGGGGTTTTTGGTAATCCAGAACTTCTCTCACCTGAAGAACTGGAATCGCATAAATGGAATCGTTTAATGTAAAAGTCAAGTAATTCTTGTTCATTTAAACCACCCTGTTAGCCAATGATTTTTTTTACAACAGCTAACAGTTTTTCGGAAGAAAAAGGCTTTACTATCCAACCAGTAGCACCTGCAGCACGACCTTCTTGCATTTTAGAATCTTGGTTTTCTGTTGTTAAAACAATGATGGGTGTAAATTTATACTCAGCTGTACTTCTAAGTTCTTTAATAAAAGTGATACCATCCATATTTGGCATATTGATATCAGTTATGATTAGACCATACTTATCTGAAGTCGCTTTTTTTAAACCATCAGCTCCATCTTCAGCTTCTGTTACATCGTAACCTTCTTGTCCAAGTATGAACGAAATACTTTTCCGAATAGAAATTGAATCATCTACGGCAAGAATTTTTTTTGATGGCATTTTTTTGCCCCCTTCCAATATTGTTCTGTAATTAATATATCATGGATTATAATGAAATACAACATAACCCAATGATGTAATTTTTAGTTTTTATGACCAATTGCCTTTAGTACAGCCGCTGCTATTTCTTTTAATGGCACACTTTCATCTACGCCACCAGCTTTTACTGCTTCACAAGGCATTCCATATACAACACAAGATGCTTCGTCTTGAGCTATTGTCCAAGAACCCATATCATGCATTTCCTTCATTCCCTTTGCTCCATCATCCCCCATGCCAGTCATAATAACACCTACAGCATTTTTTCCTGCATACCTTGAGGCAGAACGGAATAAAACATCAACAGAAGGACGATGCCGTGAAACTAATGGACCATCTTTAACTTCAACATAATATCTAGCCCCACTACGTTTAATTAAAGTATGCTTATTTCCAGGAGCAATTAATACCCTACCTCGCACTATTGAATCGTTATCTTCTGCCTCTTTTACTGATACACTACAAATTGAATCTAAGCGAGCAGCAAAAGATTTTGTAAAATGTTCAGGCATATGTTGAACTACAACCATACCAGGAGCATCTATAGGCAGCATTTTTAGGAAAACAGCCAAAGCCTCTGTTCCTCCGGTACTGGCTCCTACAGCAACAATTTTTTCTGTTGTTTCAAGAGTCATTCGTGGGGAACCTTTTTCCAAAATTGCATCCGCAGTTAACTTAGGTTGAATTTCCTTTAAAAAGGAACCTTGCATTCCACCAGCAATATTACGTTTATTCTTGCTTCTATAGGCAGCTTTAACCGCATCACAGATTCTTATCTTTGATTCCTGCAAAAAGACTTTAGTTCCCATTTTTGGCTTAAGAATCAACTCTGCAGCACCATATTCCATGGCTTTTAAAGCGTTATCACTTCCACCTTCTACCTTTGATGAACAAATAACAACAGGTATTGGATTTGCTAAGTTATTCACCTTACGTAAAAAAGAAAGACCATCCATTCTTGGCATTTCAACATCCAAGGTAATTACATCAGGCCGATTCGACTGAATTTTATTTACTGCAAAAACAGGATCCGAAGCTGTTCCAATTACTTCGATTTCAGGATCTGAATTCAAAATTTGTGACATGGTTTCTCGAACAACCGCAGAGTCGTCAATAACGAGAACCTTTATTTTCTCTAGTCCCATAGTTCCCTCTATATTGTTGCAAAATTATATACGCTGAAAAACAGTAGGAGCCACAGTTTTAAGTGGCAAGTCCATTCCAAAAATTGTTTCAGAGTGACCTAAAAATAAAAAACCACCTGGCTCAAGATAATTCATAAATTTTTTGATTACTTTTTCTTGAGTTGGTTTGTCGAAATATATTAATACATTTCGACAAAAAATTACTTGCATAGTATCTCTAAAACCAAAATCATCGTCCATAAAGTTAATTCTCATAAATTCAACATGATTTCTTATATCTTGCTTAAGTCTAACTTGTGGATTAATTTCGTTCTTGCTTTTTAAAAAATATCTATGTTTTATGTCCTTGGGGATAGCTGCTACAGCTTGCATATCGTAAACAGCAGCAGAAGCTTTGTCTAAAACCTGTGTAGAAACATCTGTTGCCAAAACAGAAAAACCTCTGAGCATTGAGCTATTTTGTCGAATAAATTCTGACAAAACAATGGCTAGTGTATAGGGTTCTTGCCCTGTTGAACAACCTGCAGACCAAATCTTTACACTTGTCCTACCCTGTTTCGCATATCCTGGCAAGACTACATTTCTTAAATAGTCAAAATGCTGCGGCTCTCTAAAGAATTCCGTCAAATTCGTTGTCATAGCATCAATCAGCATTATCAATTCATGATCATCTGTATTTTTGCCAGAAAAAATATAATCTATGTATTCTTTAAAAGATTCCATTTTTAAAGCTTTAAGCCTAGAATTTAATCTAGATTGCATCATCAACTTTTTTTCTATTGGCATTTTTATACCAACATTTCGTTCAATAAAACTAGCTATTTTTTTAAATTCCGCTTCAGATAAAATTTTGTGTTGAAAAGAATTTTGAGCCATACCTACATCACCTGTGTTTTGCGAATTACATTAGATAACTTGAATACATCAAGAATTAAAGCTACAGAACTGTCACCTAAAATAGTTGCACCAGAAAGCCCTTCTATACTTCTATAAAGATCTCCCAATGGTTTAATTACCGTTTGATGATTTCCGATAACCTTGTCTACTACCAACCCTACTTTTGAATCTTGATCATTTACAATAACAACCTGTTGGGGACCACTTTGAGGTTCATCAATTTCAAACCATTTACGAAGATTAATATATGGTAAAAATTCACCACGAGCATTAATATGTGAACAAACTCTATCTTCATCGTCTTCGTTTTCTGGTGAAAATTCTATACATTCCACAATATTTGCCAATGGAATAATATACATACCTGAACCAATTTGCACCATCATTCCTTCGATAATAGCTAAGGTTAAAGGTATCTTTAAGATAAAATCTGTGCCATTTCCTGGCCGTGATTCAATAGAAACTGAACCACTAAGAGCCGCAATGTCTTTTTTTACAACATCCATTCCAACACCACGCCCAGAAACAGAAGAAACAGTATCCGCAGTGGAAAAACCTGGCAAGAAAATCATATCGTATATTTCACTATCTGAAGGATTTGTTCCTGGGGGAACAAGCCCTTTTTCTAAGGCTTTTGCGTAAATTTTTTCTTTATTTAATCCAGCTCCATCGTCGGAAATAATTATTAAAACAAAGGCACCAGCATGTCGGGCAGTAAGTTTAATTGTTCCTTGAGGAGATTTACCTTTTGCAACTCGTTCTTCTGGAGATTCAATTCCATGGTCTACTGAATTACGAATCATATGGATAAGTGGATCATTCAACTTTTCGATAACAGTTTTATCGATTTCAGTTTCTGCCCCTTCTGTAACTAGTTCAATATTTTTATGTAAATCTGCAGCTAAATCATGAACCAAGCGTCTGAATCTAGTAAAAGTAGTTCCAATTGGCAACATTCGCATATCCATTGCAGTATCACGCAAACTAAGAATATAGCGTTCACTTTGTTCACTTAATGTAATTAAAGCAGGATTGTTCAACTTCTTAGAAATTTGATCTAAACGTGCGTTGAAAGTTACCATTTCACCAACAAGGTTAATCAACAAGTCTAGCTTTTCCGATGTTACTCTTATGCTACTTGAATGATTTGCATTATTGCTTGGTGAATCTGAACTTTTAGCCTTTGCAACCTTTTTTATATGGTTTTGCTCTGCCAAAGCAGATTGCAGATTTTCAGAAGAAATTATGTTCTTTTCTACAAGCATTTGACCTATAGGCTTTTGCTCATCAAGAATATCTTCCAGTGCTTCTGGAGTTAGACTTTTTCTGTTCAAAAGAATTTCACCAATTTTGTGATTATAGGCTTCGTCAATATTTATTTCCTCAATTTTTACGATAGAAGTTTCATCCAAGAAAATAAATACATCTAGCAACTCTTCTTTTGAGTGGGTTGTTGTTAAAATAATATCCCAAGATAAATAACAAGATGTAGGCTCAATTTGCGAAAGAGGAGGAATATTTTTACTAAACATAATTACTGTTGCAGTACCAAATTCTGTAAGTTCTTTTATCATCAAAGAAGGGCGTGTACCATTACACAAAATCGAAACAGAAGGTGTAAAAGAAATTCGCCATGTTTTTGAAACTTCCTCCTTTTTTGATGATTCCTCTGAAACCTCTTCCTTTTTTTGTGGAATAACCACTCCAATATTTTCCTGAGGTTCCTTTTCTGGTGAAAGAATTTTCTTTAATTCAGAAATAATGGCTTCTGACTCAGCTTTTGTTTCCTCTGTATCGGAACCATCTAGCATATCAAGAATATGATCTCGAGAACGCAAAGTAAGACGTATTAAGTCTGGAGTTACCTGAGCTGCTCCATTACGAACTGCATCAAAAGTATTTTCTACTTCGTGGGTAAACTTTGATATGGAAACAAAACCAAACATCCCAGAAGAACCTTTTATCGTATGCATTATTCTAAAAACAGCAGAAATTATTTCTTTGTTATCAGGGTTTTCTTCTAAAGAAAGCAAATGACCCTCTAAAGACTCCAAAAGTTCTCTAGCTTCTTCAAAAAATACTTCATTAATTTGATCAAGCATTTTCATCTCCTGCTATTGTTTCTAATATTTCAGAAGAAAGTTGTTCTGTAGTTGTCAATTTGTCTATAGGAATACCTATTCTTTGAAAAAAATTTCTCAAATTTGAAGAAATATCTCCTGTAACCTTAAAATTCAAATTGCGAATTTGTGCTTCTTTCTTACAAGCTATTATAAGCTGAACACCAGAAATATCTATATCATCAAGTTGAGAAATATCCAAAAAAATCTCTTGATTTGAATTAAAAACCTTCAGCAACTCTGTTTTCTTTTGAGCAACATTCTCAATGGTAACTGCATTATCCCATTTTATTGTTATAGTCTTTGTTTGGGCCATATAAATCCTCTTAAAATATCGAACTAGCTCGATAATATTCTTTACTATTATCGGAAAGATACGATATAATCATTAATTATGGAAGATCAAATTACATCCGATGAACAATTTTTCACTTTCAAACTTGCAGGTGGAAACTATGCAATAGAAGTGACAAAGGTAAAAGAAATCCTTGAATACGAAAGTATCACCAAGGTTCCAAAAGCCTTGCCCTACATGAAGGGCGTTATGAATTGCCGAGGCTCTGTTGTAACAGTGGTCGACTTGCGAATCCTTTTTGGATTCACCCAACAAGATGACTTGACGAACACTGACATCGTTATTACTGAAATAACCGAAAACAGAGAGCAACCCCTGACCGTAGGATTTGTCACCGACGAAGTTGATGTTGTTACAAAACTGGAAATGGTTCATAGCGACAGTGTTTCCTTTGGAACAACTCCAAGCCGAAGTGATTTCATCCGTTCAGTTGGAAAACTAAACGGAGAATTTGTACTAATCCTAGATCTAGAAAAAATCATTTCTGCCATTGAAGCAGAAATAACTGGAGAATAATCCCAACAAAAAAAACTGGACATCTCTGGTAAAAAGGCCAAAAGGCTAAAACCAGATGATGTCTCCAGCTTCTTTTTCCTTTTGCTGCACTTTTGCCACATATTCTGTTTCCTTTTTCTTAATTAATTCGTGTTCATGAATTGTATTACGCAATTTCTTTTGCCATATTTTAGAAGTCCCTGGATCATAAAAAATCTTTCTTGGCTGAGTTCCACCAGTATCAGATGAAACAACAGGTATTCCTTCTCTTTCAAGATAATCAAAGGCAAATGCAATATTTTGTTTCCCCACCTGTTGCTTTCGTTCTTCACCTGAACACAAAACATTACTGCCACCAAAAACCTTTGCACTTAGCCTTTTTTTTCTTGCACCTAGTTTTAGCATCTCATTTATCAAAAGCTCCATTGCATATTCGCCAAATCTACCAGCTAAACTTTCGCCTGCTCTTTGACCTGTGCCATCTTCTGCTAACATAAAGTGATTAAGACCACCAAAATTTATAGCACTATCAAACAAAGCTACACTTATGCAACTTCCTAAAACCGTTGAAATAAATTCGTCCCCAAACCCATAGTAAAATTCACCGGGATAGATAGTAACAATTTGCTTTTTAAATTGTGCGTCGTAATATGTATTCATAGTCTAAAAAAAAGTAACGTCTCCAGGAGAGAACCCTTCCTCCACATCAAATCCTACAATTTTTCCAGCAGCCTGTTTATGAGCTGTTATAGTAAAATTGCTTATAAGTTCTTTAAACCTATCATCTTTAATTTCATAATTTGAAAGTCCCATTTCCTTCATAAAGTTTTCTTTTTTTTCGGAAAACCTTAGAATTTCGTTATCTAAAAGGCTAATCATGTCATTAAAGCTATTTTGAATTCCAGCTAACCTATTCAACAGATCATTTACCGTTTGACACTGAAAATGAAATTCCGGTGGATAAACTGTGAAATTTTTCATAATCAGAGAAATTTTTTCTTGGATAGAATTTAAGCTTTCGCAAAACAAAGATTTTTCAGATTTTACCTCTGCCATATTTGAATTATCTTCTGCTATTGTGGAAGAGAATTTTAAAACCATTACTCCTATTTCTTCGATAAACAAATCAATAGTTGATTGCATAATATCCAAGGAATTTGTGGAATTTAGAATAAGCTTATCCATATCCGTTACAAAATCTTTTACGGTTGTAATTGCATCATTTTTTGAAACTTCTATTTCTTGCAAAATACGAACATGCTGAAGCCTACTGATTACAGGTCGCAAACTGATAAAAACATCGTACATGCTACGAGCTTTATCAGTAATCCCTCGACAAATTGAAACAACTCGTTTTTGTGCACTTTGAAAGTTTGCAAATTCTGCATTCATTGCTGAAATATCTTCGTTGGTATTATCCAACTGTTCCGCAATAGATATTCGACCGGTATTATCATCAGACTTAAAAAAGGTTGCTAAATAGTTATCCCTTTCTTTATCTGTTTTATCCAAAACTAATTTAACCTGCTGCCACTTTTCATCAAAAATCTCAGTACTTTTTTTCAAATCATTACCAATATCTCTTAGAACATCTCTTGCCAATTCCGCCAGGGACATATTAAAGGCTATAGCATCTAATTTTTCAGATGGTTCAAGGATGGTTTCATCGTCTACAAATTCATTTATACTCATAATTACATGATTAAAAGCCTGCTTAATTATATCCTGCATTTGAAGACCTTCCATTGCACTTTGGATATATGGGTAAACAGACTGAGAAAGGGTAATTATTTCTTGCAATGGATTTGCAGACATTGATATACATTCTGCAACTCTATTTACTTGGGTCGTACTTATTGAAGCAATTTTTTGTTGGCAATCTGTTATTTGTTGAAACAAGGCCTTTAAAGTATTAATACTATCAAGCAAAGTTGTTTCTTCATTTGTAAGTTTTCCCGACAACTTTATCATTTCCGAAGACAGACGCTGAAGATTTTCAGTGATACAAGAAAAAGCTCGTCCTTTTTCTCCAGATTTTATAGATACAACCATAGCATTCAGAGCAATAAGTTCCATTTCTTCGCTATCGTTGGTAATACTTTCTATGTGGGTATTTATTTTGCTAAGTTCATTTATTTCATCATTTAGTTCAGCAAACATATTAGTATACTTTTCTAAATAATTAGCAAAAAAAGTTTTTTCTGTTTTAGAAGATTGGTCATTTTCAACTCTTAATGTGGATAGTGCTGACATAAGTTCATCTAAGGAAGAACTGTGGGTTACAGTTAACATTTTAGGAAACTCTGTAGAAAATGCCATGAAAATTTCTTCGATATTTTCACTTAATCGGTTTATTTCCCCCGAAAGATTTTGTAAGCTCATTATTCACCCTGTTCTGATTCTTCTTCAGGAAGCTCTGCTGACATATATTCAGACTTAAGCAACTCTAAATCATTATCGTCAAAAGATAGATTTTCGTTAACTCTGTAATCGTAAGCTAAAATTCTTTCCGTTGCCTTATCAATAGCATTTGCAAAAACACCATCAGGAGCAATTACACAAACTGGTGTTCGACGTGCAACAGCCAACGGAACAGAAGAATCTTTAGGAATAAAACCTACAAAATCCATACGAATTGACAACTTTGAATTCACTAAAGAACGTAATCTTCTTCCCATGTCTAAATCTTGAGAAGAAGATCCCATATTCAATATTACCTGGGGATTAAATTTTAGCAATTCTTCATATGCCCTGCCACCAGTTTCTGGGAATTCAGCACAAATTGTTTCCAAAAGTGCGATAAAAGAACTTTCAGTTCCTGTTGAAACAGACTTAACAAATTCATTTATTCTAACTCTTTCTATACCCTTTGCAGGAAACTGGTGAAGAAAAAATCTAAATGCAGATGCTTTCAAAAAAGAATATGCATTCATTATTGAGGTAATTTCAGGCGTAGTCACCAAAATTGAATTATAGGTCATCAAATAAAAATCAAGAATATTATAAGAAGTTCCTCCGCCTAAATCCAAAATCACATAGTCACAGGGTAGCAAAGGCAGGTCTTTCATGATTTTCTTTTTCATGAAAAAATCCATATTTGCAGTTCCAGGAAAAAGACAATCACCTGCAATAAATTGCAAATTTTCAATTCCGGTATCTTGAATCAATTCACCGAGGGTACTACTTTGACGGTAAATAAAATTACCCATTCCCGCTTTGTTGTTTTTTAAACCAAGCAAAGTATGAAGGTTTGCACCACCAAAGTCAAAATCACATAAAATTACTCTTTTCCCCTTTTTTGCAAGGGTAATTGCAAGATTTACAGAAATAGCGCTTTTTCCTACGCCACCTTTTCCACTAGCTACGGGCAATATATTTACCATAAGTAGAAATTATAATACTCTTTTTTGAATAAAGCAATATTTTTAAATTGAATATAAAGTTATAACCTTAGAAAAATTCAATAATCGTTAAAAATTTATCAAATATTCAACAGAAAAATGAATAATAAAAGATATTTTTTTAAGAATAAATTGATTCGTAAACCTTTTCTACTTTTGGTCTAATTTCTACAAATATATCAACCAAAACTGGATCAAAATCGGTTTCTCTTCCATTTTTGATAATTTCAAAACATTTATCTAAGGGCATTGCATCTCTGTAACATCTTTTTTGCGAAATTGCATCAAAAACATCGGCTATTGCCATAATTCTTGCAGTAAGAGGAATTTCTGTTTCCTTTAATCCTTTAGGATACCCTTTCCCATTCCATTTTTCATGATGATAATATGCAACTTCGTAAGCAGTTTGAAGAAAATCTTTATCATTTCGTTTGCCAAAGGTTTGTAAAATAATATCGGCACCTTTTTGGGAATGCTCTTTCATAATAGAATATTCTTCATCTGTAAGTTTTCCTGGTTTTTGTAATATTGTATCAGGAATTGCAATTTTACCAATATCGTGCATAGGAGCAGCCATTTGAAGATTATTTATGTAATCTTTTGTAAGTAATTCTCTAAAATGACCTCTATCTAACAACTCTTGTAAAATCAATTTTACATATTCTGTGGTACGCTTAATATGACCGCCAGTATTGTTATCTCTATTTTCTACTAAAGTTGCAAAGTCAATAACCGTATCATGATTATATTCTGTTAATTTTTTT